>JAACEL010000252.1 GCA_011682535.1 Nitrospiraceae bacterium
ACCTTCCGCGATGCGCTTCTCGAAGAGTCCGGGCACTTCGTTGCCCGGCGCGGGCGTGATACAGGTTGCGGCGAAACCAGCGGTGAGCATGAGGTTCTCCTTCCGGGCGTTGTGCCGCAGACAGTAAACCACAGCCCCCGTTGAATCGGCAAGCGCACCTCTGCGAGTTTGCTTTCGCGCGGGAACGAAGATAGGCTGTGTTGGTGCGGGCCTGACGGCCTTTGCGGCAGTGGCGGAACAAGGAGACGAAAGAATGACGACGAAATGGGGCGTATTGGGTTCGGGGGGCATCGCGCGCAGGCGCACAATTCCCGAGGGCATCGTGGCCGCCGAAAACGCGGAACTGGTGGCGGTCTACGACGTAAACAAGCAGGCCAACGCCGAGGTGGCGGAAGAATTTGGCGCGGCGGCATGCGGCAGCGAAGCGGAGCTGCTTGCCACGGAATGCGACGCCGTCTACATGGCCACGCCGGCGAACGTCCACTGCGCGCAGGTGTGCGCGGCGGCGGACGCGGGCAAGCACGTGCTGTGCGAGAAGCCGCTGGGCATGACGGTGGCGGAAGGCGAGACCATGGCGGCGGCATGCGCGGTGAAAGGCGTGAAGCTGGGCTGCGGCCTGATGATGCGCTTCCACGCGCAGCACCAGGCGGCGCTGGAAATCGTGCGATCGGGCAAACTGGGCACGCCGGTGTTGGCGCGTGCACAGTTGTCGTGTTGGTATCCGCCTATGGAAGGCGCGTGGCGCCAGGATCCCGCCAGCGGCGGCGGCGGAAGCATCATGGACATGGGCGGCCATTGCATCGACCTGCTGGAGATGCTGTTCGGGCGCGTGCGGCAGGTGATGTGCCTGACGGGCAACCTCGTACAGGAATACGCCAGCGAAGACACGGGCGTGGTGCTGTTGGAGTTTGAAAACGGCGCGAAGGGAATTGTCGACAATCTCTTCAACGTTCCCGATGAGAGTTCGAAGAACCGGCTGGAGTTGTACGGTTCCCAGGGCAGTATTCTGGCGGAAGGCACGATCGGACAGGGCGAACTCGGCACGATGGAGGCCTACTTGCGGAAAACGCCGCAGGGCTACGAGGCGCAGCAAGCACGCGCCGACGGCACGGGCATCGTGATCGCTCCCGAACCCCTCAACATGTACCGCGCGGAAATCGAGGCGTTCTCGAAGGCGGTACAGGACGACACCGAACCGCCGGTGAACGCCGAGATCGGCCTGTGGAGCCAGCGGGTGCTGGCGGCGTGCTACGAATCGGCCCGCACCGGCCAGGCCGTGGCTCTGGACCAGGAGAAACCGTAAGTGTTCCCATGGTAAGCAAGACGGCTCACCACGAAGACGATAGAGACTCACGACGTGATGGCGCGAGGTACCTCGCTCTCATACTTTGACTGTCCCATCGCAGAGGCGCAGAGAACGCCGAGGAGCGCGGAGCAAGAACGATGCATGAGAACGAAACTAAGGGCTCGCGCAAGAATAACTCCACCGTTTCCGCGCTCAGATTTGCGTCGGATTTGAGCGTGACGATTGAGCAAAACCACAGGAATAGCAGGGCTATTTCGAGGATTCTGCAATTGAAGATCGTCCAAAGATAAGCTAAAGACGAGAGGCAGAATGTTCAAGTTATTCTGACCAGGTTCCTAAGCGTATTGTTAACAACCTCGAATGACCTTGCTCTGCGAATCTCCGCGATCTCAGCGCCTCTGCGTTGGATCGCCGCACCCCTGGGCAAACAGCTACAAGGAACTTTCGCGAATGAAACACGGCGCTCACAAGCATGTGGTGGTGGCGATGAGTGGCGGGGTGGATTCGTCGGTGGCGGCGGCGCTGTTGCTGGAAGCCGGCCACACGGTGACGGGCATGTTCCTCCGGTTCGCCGGGCCGGGGCCTCAGAAACACGTGGCCGACGCGCGCGACGTGGCCGCGCAACTGGGGATTGAACTGGTTGAGGTAGACGCGGCAGCGGCGCTCGACGGCGTGATCGCGCAGTTCGCCGCGGAATACGGCCGGGGACGCACCCCAAACCCTTGTCTTCACTGCAACCCCACCGTGAAGTTCCGCATACTCTCCGAGGTTGCCGACGAACGGGGCGCCGGCGCCATCGCGACGGGCCACTACGTGCGCGTGGTCGACACGGACGCGGGACGCCTGCTGGCGCGGGGACGTTCCATAACGAAGGATCAATCCTACGCGTTGTTCGCGCTGCCCCGCGAATACGTACAGCGCCTGACGCTGCCGCTCGGGGAATTGAGCGGTAAGGTCGAAGTGCGCGCGAAAGCGCTTAAGTTGGGACTGAGCGTCCATGACAAGAAGGACAGCCAGGAGATCTGTTTCGTGCAGGACGGCGACTACACGCGCATCCTACGCGAGCGCGCGCCGGACGCGTTGCGCCCCGGCGACATCGTGCGCGCGTCCGGCGAGGTGGTGGGACGGCACCGGGGCCACGCCCGCTATACGGTCGGGCAGCGCCGGGGCCTGGGCGTGTCGGCGCCGACACCGCTGTATGTGATGGGGATCGACGCAAAAACCGCCACGGTTACCATTGGCACGAGTGACGAAGCTCTCGGCGCTGGACTTCGCGCCAGCGGCGCCAACTGGCACACGGACACCGCGGAGGATTTCGAAGCGATGGTCCAGATCCGCTACAATCATGTGGCGCGTCCGCACGAGTGCGGCGAACCGGCCCGGACACTTTCGAGGTCTTGTTCGACGAACCGATCGCGGCCATCGCGCCAGGTCAGGCGGCGGTGGTATACGTGGAAGGCCAACTGTTGGGCGGCGGCTGGATCGACGCGGCATTGCCCGTCGAAACGAAGTAAACGGAAGTTAAATGAAGTAAGAGGAAGGGGTGGCAGTCTGTGGAAACGCGTGTCTGGGGTGATGGCCTGGCCCCGCTGAATCTGGTGTTGCACTTGATGGTCTGCCTGCCCCTGTTGGGGGCTCTGACGCACCATCTGGTGAAGGTGATAAACGGCACGTATGCACGCGGGCGGCTCGTGGCGCGGTATGCGCGCTGGGTAACGGTGAGCTACCTGATCTGTTTCATATTCGGCGTTATCATCTACCCGGCGTTCAGCTTCCACGTGCGCTACACTTTCATGGACGCCGCCGAGCCCTGGGCCACGGGACTGTTCGAGATCAAGGAACATCTGCTTGCGCTGGGTTGCGCGATTCTGCCGTTCTACTACCTCTCGTCGCAGTCAGCGCCGAAGCTGGACAGGCGCCATCGCCGCCTGCACGCGGTCTCGGTGTTTGCTCTGTCAGTAATTGTCTGGTATGCCTTTATTGTTGGCGCAGTGTTGATGAACATCAGAGGAATTTGAGCATGAAGAGGAAGTGGGCGTGTGCATTGTGTCTGTTGCTCTTCTCCTTGGGCTACCTGACCGCTTTCGTGTCGGGGATCCCGTTGTTGAAGTACTACCCCACACCTGGACCTTCGGTACGGCGGACGGCCCAGCCATGAGATGGTTCAGCCAACTGGCCTACGGGATCGCGGCAGGACTGATCGGTTGGATCCTCGGGTCACTTCTAGAACGTAACGAGCGGTTGAAAGATGGGCATCTGGCGATTGCGGAATACTCGGCATGGGCGGCCGCACTGGCGTGCGCGTGCGTAACCGTCGCGCGTGAGTGGCTCGCCTGGATGTAGCGCAGGAAAGGACAGCTTCATGAAAACGGCACATCTTCTGCTAGTAGCGGCGGTGACGGGAACGCTGATTCTGGGGTGTTCGCAAGAGAAAGCGGCGCAGGACGCCGAGGTCAAGGTACTCTGCGGGTCTTCGATGGCGGAGCCTGTAGCGAAACTCGCCGAAGCATTCGAGGCGGAAACAGGCATCAAGGCCGTGCTGACGTTGGGCGGTTGTGAGACGCTGTTCCCGCAACTGGAACTGGGCACGCCCGCCGACGTGTTCGTGGGCCACGCGCCGTTCGCCGAAATGCTGGCGGAGAAGGATCTCCGCCAGGACGCGCTGGTCATCTTAGGTGAGATCGGTCCGGCGATCGTGGTGCCCAAAGGCAATCCCAAGAGCATCCGCGCCCTGAAAGACCTCACCCGCGACGACGTGCGCGTGGGCTTGCCTGATGCGCGTTATTCGACCTGCGGCGAGATCTTCGAGAAGGCCGCCGCGGCGGCGCAACTGCTGGACGGCATCCACGCCCGCACGGTGTACACGGCGCGCACGCATCAGGAACTGGCCACGGCGCTGCGAACGGGCAGCGTGGACGTGGTCGTGGTCTGGAACTTCATCGCCGCGATGCACAAGGATCGCTTCGAGATCGCGCCGGTAGCGGCGCGTTTCGACTCCGCGTCCGTATTTGCATGCCAGGTGAAGAAACCGCAAGCGCCGGAAGCGTCGGGACGCTTCTTCGAGTTCCTGAATACCGAGTTGGCCCAACAGACCTTCAGCGACATGGGATACGGTGTCGCGGCCGCAAGCGCCGCCGAACCGATCGTCCTCCGCATGTACTGCGCCGCCGGCGTCCAGAAGCCCCTCGACGAACTGGCGGCGCTGTTCACGGCGCGCAATCCGGGTATCCAGTTCGAGACGGTGTATCAGGGGTCGGGCACACTGCTGGCGCAGATCGCGCTCAAGGAGGAGGGCGACCTCTACATCGCGGGCGACGAGGTGTACATGGAGCGGGCGCGGGAGAAGGGTCTGCTGAAGCGCTCGGAACGCGTGGCCGTGTTCACGCCGGTGCTGGCTGTGCCGAAGGCAAACCCCAAGGCCATCGCGTCGTTCACCGACCTGACGAAGGACGGCGTCCGCCTGGGCCTGGGCGATGAGCAAGCGGCGGCGGTCGGCAAGGTGGCTGTCGAGTTGCTCGCACGTAAGGGCGTGTGGCCGGCGACGCAGAAGAATGTCGTGGTGACGACGGGCACGGTGAACGAATTGGCGATTCAAGTTTCGGTGGGCAGCCTCGACGCCGCCATCATCTGGGACGCGACGGCGCGGCAGTTCGCCGACCGCGTGTCGATCGTGGCTGAAGGTGATGGTGCGTCGCAGGTGGGCGTCCCGATCGGAATCTTGACGTTTACCCGACATGCGCAGGAAGCCGAGGCATTCCTGGCGCTGGCCACGTCGGCCGAGGCCGCGCCCATCTTCGAGAAATACGGCTTTTCGGTCCCGGGTGGCGGGTCCTGATGGACGCATCCCCCACTCCGTGCGTCCGCCGCGACTCGGGCCGCGCATTCGTCGCGATGGCCGTCATCGGCGCGGCCTGTTACCCGGCGATCGTGGCGACGCTGCTGTTCTGTACGGCGTGGTTCCCGCGCGAAGTAACGCTGTGGGCGCCTTGGAGCGACCCCGCGATACGCTACGCCACGGGGCTGAGCCTGGGAACGTCACTCGCGGCGGGGGTTGTGGCGCTGGCGCTCGCGACGCCGTGCGGCTATGTGCTCAGCCGCTATCGGTTTCCCGGCTGGCGCCTGGTCGACATCCTGCTCTACCTCCCCATCGTGATGCCGGGGCTGGTGATCGGCGTGAGCCTGCTCATCTTCTTTCGCACCCCGATGGGGCGTTTCATCGAGGAACACATCGCCACCTTTACCTTCGCGATCCCCGGTATCATTCTCGCGCAGACGGTGGTGGGCGCCGCGTTCGCCACGCGCCTGGCCAAGCTGGCCTTCGACGGCGCCTCACGCCGCCGCGCAGGCGTGGCGCAGACGCTGGGCGCGAGCCGATGGCAGGCATTCCTGCATGTCGAATTCGCCGAGGCGCGCTGGGGCTTGCTGGAGGCGTTCGTGCTGGCCTGGGCGAGCGCGTTCGGAGCCTTCGGACCGATCATCCTGTTCTGCGGTACGACGCGGCAGCGGACGGAGGTACTAAGCACGTCGGTGTTCCTCGAGTTCTCGATCGGCAACCTGGATCGGGCCTTGGTGTTGTCGATCTGGATGGGTGGACTGGCGGCGCTGGTGCTCCTGCTAACGCGTGCGCTCGGAAAGCGGACGGTATGGTAGAGGGCGGTGTAGCGCTACGCACGGAGAGCCTGTCGGGCCACTGGGGCGACTTCCGCCTCGACGCCGTCGACCTCCAGATCGGGTTTGGCGAATACGTGGTCCTGCTGGGCCCCTCGGGTTGCGGAAAGACGACCCTGATGGAACTGCTGTGCGGGCTTCGCCGGGCGGGAAACGGGCGTGTCATCCTGGACGGCGTGGATCTCACACACCTGGCCCCGCGTCAACGGCGCGTCGGCTACGTACCGCAGGATTACGACCTGTTCCCGACGCGTTCGGTCGAGGGTAACGTGCGCTTCGCAGCCGCGATGCGCCGGGAACACGGCGAGGGCGTTGAGGAGCGGTTCGAGCGCGTCGTGACGATGCTGCGTTTGAAACCGCTACTTGACCGTGGCATCGAGACGCTCTCCGGGGGCGAACGGCAGCGCGTGGCGCTGGCACGCGCGCTGATGGCCGACCCGGCACTGCTCCTACTGGACGAACCCGTGTCGGCGTTGCCCGAATCGTACCGCGATTCAGTTTGCGCGGAGTTGAAACAGCTCCACCGCGAGTTCGGCCTGACGACGATTCATGTGTGCCATAACCTCGAGGAGGCGCTCCTCGTCGCCGACCGCCTGGTCGTGATGGATGTCGGACGCGTGGCGCAGGTGGGCGAGCCGGACGAGGTGCTCGACCGACCGGCCAGCCGGTTCGTCGCGGAGTTCATGCGGTGCAAGAATTGCTGGGTGGCGGAGGTCCAGGGCGGCGAATTGCAGGCAAACGGTTTCTTCCTGGGCCCCGTGGACCAGCCCGCGGGGGCCTATTGGGCTGTGGTTCGCCCGGAACGGCTGCACGTCATCCCCACGGTCTCCAGCATGCTAACAGGCATCGTGGCTGCCCGCACGCGCGGTCCTCACGCGCTACTCGCAAGGGTGGACGTGGGCCCGCTGCCGGTTTGGGTTCGTGACGACTCGGCGGCGCCCGTGGGCACCCGGGTGGGCGTGGCACTGACGGCCGGCCAAGTCTGGCTCATTCCGCGGGAAGACTAGCTGTTAGCCTCTTATCTTGACGGACGCACTCAATCAGTCAAATCCTGAAAAGACAAGGGGTTGCAACCCCTTGTCCGGGGATGACGAGACTGCCGTATGCTTTTCATGGCCAAGATCGGCCAAAAGATAAGTGGCATCAACTACGAGACACTACATTAGTCTCGTTCCACTCAGAGACGATTCCTGTGGCATAATTTGTGTAACGCTGGCGCAGTGAACGATGGTCATGACTCGGAAGAGGAATGGCCTCCAACGCAATCCAACAAACCCCACGGAGGTCTACCGGCATGCAGCGAACGGGTTTCACCCTGATCGAATTGCTCGTGGTGATTGCCATCATCGGCATCCTGGCGGCCATTCTGCTGCCCGCCTTGGCGCGCGCACGCGAGGCCGCACGGCGCGCCAGTTGCGCCAACAATCTCAAACAAATGGGCATCGTGTTCAAGATGTACGCGAACGAATCGAAGAGCGAGCGGTTCCCGCGCGTTCACGGCGACCCGCCCTGGGGGGACGTCAACTCGCCCCCCGGATGCGCCGAGGGTGTGTCGCAGTTCGAATTCGCCCCAAACATGGAAGCCCTGTACCCGGAGTACCTCGCGGACGCCAATGTGCTGGAGTGTCCCTCTTCGAAGAACGACGACGGCGTCCGCCCTCTCGAGCAGGACATGAGTTCGACCTACGACTGTCGCTTCCTCGGGTACATCTCGCATCCGGGCGTTACCTACTTCTACATGGGCTATGTGCTGGACCAGTGCGGCGACGAGGACGCGCCCATACCGGTCGGCGACTTTGAAGGACCCCCACAGGCGGTGGCGGGACTGTCGGTGCTGCTGGGGGTGGGTCTGCTGACGGGCAACAACGCCATGCAGGACGGCGACCCGGACACGGACTACATCTTCGACGGCGACATCGGCGGCGTCCCGGCGCCATACGGCAACGGCGGCGGCACGACGATCTACCGGTTCCGCGAGGGCATCGAGCGGTTTCTGATCACGGACATCAATAACCCGGCCGCATCCGCCATGGCGCAAAGCGGGCTGGCCATCATGTGGGACCACGTCAGCATCAAGCCCAGCAGCGGAGCGACGTTCAACCACGTGCCGGGCGGGTGCAACGTGTTGTATATGGACGGCCACGTGTCGTTCGTCAGGTACCCGGCCGAATTTCCCGCCAGCCGCAACTGGGCATCGTTGATGACCTACGTGAGCGATTACGACGCGGCCTCGTAACGGCCTGCGCAAGGAAAGGAAACGACATGAGGCGGTTGTGGATTGCGGTAACGTGCGCGACGCTCGCCATGGCGGGCCCGGTTCGTGCGCAGCTTTCGGATGAGGACATCGCCGCGCTACGCGCACAGGGCGAAGCGGAGGGATGGACGTTCACGGTGGGGCGTACGCCAGCGACGAAGATCCCGCTGGAGGACTTGTGCGGCCTGGTGGAGCCCAAGGGTTGGCGGGACGAGGCGGTGTTCGAGATTTTCGCAGAGAAAGCCGCGCTACCGCCGGCCTTCAACTGGCGCGACACGGTAGGGTGCCCGCCGATACGCAACCAGGGCGGCTGTGGTTCGTGCTGGGCGTTCTCGACCGTGGGCGCGTTCGAATGCAACATCTTCGTTCAAGACGGCATCGCGGTGGACCTGTCGGAACAGTGGCTGGTGAGCTGCAATCAGGAAACGGCCCCCCCCACCCTGCCTATCGACAACCTGGAACCGCGATGGGGCTGCAACGGCGGGTGGTTTGCCCATGATTACCACACCGGTGCGAAGACGGACTCGTGCGGCGGCAGCGGCGCCGTGCTCGAAGCCGACTTCCCCTACACCGAGACGGACGCGCCGTGCGCGTGTCCCTACGCGCATCCCTACATGCTGGACTCGTGGGCCTTCATCGGACCCGAGTTCGACCTGCCAAGCGTCGATGCCATCAAACAGGCCATCTACGAATACGGCCCTGTATCGACGGCCATATACGCCAGCGGGGTCTACAGCGCCTACACCGGCGGCGTCTTCAACGCCGACAGCGCCGAGCCCCCCAATCACGGCGTCGTGATCCTGGGCTGGAATGACGCGCTGGGCGCGAACGGCGCCTGGCTGACGCGCAACTCGTGGGGCTCGTGGTGGGGCGAGGCCGGCTACATGTGGATCGAATACGGCGTCTCCAGCGTGGGTTACGGCGCCAACTTCGTGGTGTATTCCGGCGCGGGCTCCGGCACGCCGCCCACCATCACGCGGCAGCCCGCCGGCGCTATCGTGGAACAGGGCAAGGCGCTGTTGCTGGAGGTGCAGGCCACCGGCGTGGGCGCGATGCACTACACCTGGGAACGCGACGGCGCGCCGGTCGGCGGCGACGCCCCAACGCTGAGTATTCCGGCCGTCACACCGGAAGACGCCGGCTCATACCGCTGCCACGTGAGCGACATCCGCGGCGCGGTGATGTCGTCGAGCGCGGTGGTCACCGTAGTCGAGGCAGGCGCGCTGCCGCTGGGCACGGCGGTGGGCGTGCTCGTGGCGGGGGCGCTGGCGGGGTTGGGCGCCAGGCATTTGGCTCGCCACAGGCGAGCAAGTAAGTATCCCCCCGAGAGGGGGCTGTAGGAAACAAGTACGATGACTACGGGCGCAGCTCTTTAGAATGCGCACGATCACCCACCCAGCAGCACCGGGTCGATCTTGCCGACGAGCGCGTTGAAGAATCGGGGAATCCGGGTTTCGAACAACACGCGTTCACCGCTGAACGGATGCTTGAAGGCGAGGGTGTGCGCATGTAGCGCGATGCGCCGGTAGCCTTTGTCGCCTTTTCCGTATCTCTTGTCGCCCACAATCGGGTGGCCGCTGTCGGCCAGTTGAACGCGGATCTGGTGCTTGCGGCCGGTCAGGAGCGTGACCTGGAGCAGGCTGAAGTCTTCGGTCACCTGGACCACGCGATAGGCCGTGCTGGACGGCTTCCCGCGCTTAGCGTCTTTTGTGGTGTACACGGCGTGCATCTTGTTCTGAGCCAGGAGTGAGGAGATGACGCCGGTCTCCTCGGCCGGTTTGCCGTGGACCACGGCGAGGTACTTCTTTTCGGCGTCGGTCCAGTTGGACTGCAACGCCACCTTGGCCGCGCTGGACTTGGCGAGAACGAGCACGCCGGACACGTCGCGATCCAGGCGGTGGACGATGAACAAGCGCTCTCGGGACTTGGAGTTTCCCTTGCGGACATAGTCGGTCATCCGGTAGTAGACCGTGCGTTCCTTTTCCATGTCCGACCCCATGGTGAGCAGGCCGGGGGCCTTATCCACCACGATGATGTCGCGGTCTTCGTGGAGAATGATGACGCCTTGGGGCTGGTGTCTGCGGCGAATGGCGAACTTCTTGGACATGATATGGCCGGTTCTCGCGGGGCTGAGGTTTCCGCCTATGATACCATGTATCAACCCAGCCCGGAATCGAAGGCGTGTTCGGTGTCATCGAATCCGGTCTTGGCATACGACGTTTTTCTTTGCGCGGTCGTTCAGGCCATTTTCTATCTCAAAAAGCGACTTGTCAATCGTGGTCTGCTTGCAATACGCAATATCACTCTTGTCCTAAACAGCGGTTCGTGAACAACCAAATTCTCAGGACAGCAGTCCTGGGCCTCGTCAAATGCAGCGGACATCCATTCGAGGTA
>JAACEL010000253.1 GCA_011682535.1 Nitrospiraceae bacterium
AACGGCCTGAAGGCCCAGCGAGACGTTCGACGCCGACGAGGTCACGGTGGGCGCCATGGCGAGGGCCGCTGCCACGCCGCCGACGGCGATCCCCATGAGCAGGAGTAGGCCGTACTCCCCGAGAAACAACTTGAAGAGCGCCGTCTCCGGGAAGCCCATCGCGCGCAGAACGGCGACTTCGCGCCGTCGTTCGAGCAGGTTGCGAAGTACCACAATGCCCAGGGCCGCGCTGCCGAGCACCATCCCAAGGCCGCCCAGAACCAGGAACATGGCGAGATACGTGGATTGGACCGTGTAGAAGCGGCGCAGTCGTTCCACCGTGGAAACCACATCGAGCCCGAATCGATCGAACGTCGAGTTCAGTTGCGCGGCGATTTCATCCTGCCTGCCCGGCGGCGTGTCGATGAGGAACATCCGAAAACCGCTGTTCGACGGAAACAGTCGTGTGAAAGCCTCGTTCGAGACCAGCACGGCGCCTTGAAACACGGACAGGCGCATGGGAAGCCGTCCCACGAGCTTCACATTGACGTCGTGTCCGGTATCGTCGCGGTAGACAAGCACGTCGCCAGCTTCGACCCCGGTCTTCTTTTTGAGCCCCCACATGGCCGTATCCGAGTCGCCTACAAGGGCGGGAACAGCGCCGTCCGGCAGATCCAGGTTCAGCAGTTCCCACAAATCATCCTCACTGTGGGGAGAGGCGAACGCCTGTAGCGACGAGAGGACGTCGACGTTTACGCCCAGCAGCCGGGGCGTTTGGGCGTGGTTCAGATTCAGACAGCCCGCGTCGTCGCCTTCATAGACACGCAGGGAAACCACCTCGACCCCGGGATCCTCCAGCGCGGCCGCCGGGTTCTCCGGCAACGGCACGGTCGTTTCCGCGAACAACTCGAACCCCCCCGTTCCCGACCATCGTTCCTCGGCATGGGCCGAGATGTCCTCCTGCATGGACGACACGGCGAGCACGAGAAAACAGCCCGTTGCCAACAGTGCAACGACGCTCATACTCCGGCCCCGCCGCCGGGAAGCATTCTGTAGGGCCAGCGTCAAGAGTGTCGGCTGATCCGTAGATCGCCCCGTGTCCAACCGCCCCAACACACAGCGACAAAGCCCCAGCCCCGACAGGAGCGAGAGGGAGCCGGCGCCAAAGAAGACCATCACAACGTCATCCACGTTCGCGAGGACGGCATACGCGACGAGGCCGAGAACAATCGTGAAGCCGGCAATAGGAAGCCAGAAGACCGGCGAACGGCTCTGTGTGGACGCAAGATTCGCGACCTCTTGAGAAAAGTCCATCGTGAGTAGTTCGCGTGCGCAGTGCCGGGTCTGACGCCACATCGCAACCGCCATGGCCCCGATCGCGCACACCGCGCTGGCTCCGGCGCCGGTAAGCAGGGTGCTTGGCGCGGCATGGTACAGGATGTCCGCGTGGGCCACCGCCCCTGGCCAGTAGTGGTTCAACGCGAAGAGCAGGACGCGCGTGTAGACTGTACCGGCGCCTGCGCCGACGAACGCCCCCGCCAGCGCGATGACGGTTGCCTCGCCGAGGAAAAGCCACCGCACCTGAGCGGGACGAAAGCCCATGGCGAGCAACACGCCCATTTCTGAAGCGCGTTGCTGCACACCGAACGCAAACAGTAGCGCGATCAGGATCAAAGCGGATGTGATGAGGAAGAAGCTCATGCCCAGGAACAATCCGCCGAGGTCCATGGCCTGGGACACGGCGTCCAAGGCTTGCTGACGCACCGGCGCGAAGAACAACCCCATTTCAGCGGGGGCGACGTCCCGACGGAGCGCGTCGCGGACCGCGGCCTCGTTGGCCGTGTCCGGCGGAAAACGCACCGTCATCAGGTCGCCGAAGCGATTGCCCCACATCGCCTGTCCCGCCGTCAGCGTCACGAACACCTTCGGCGTCTGGCCGTACTGCTCCCAATAGGTCTCGTTGGCCTCGTCATCGAGAAGCGCTTCGTCCATCGGTATGCCGATGTCCCAGTCCGCACACCGTTCCACATCGCTGAGGCCGGGGAACGTGGGCATCAAGTCCTTCTCGATTTCGAGATCGGCCATCTCCCGGATCTTGTGGACGACAAACGTGCGCTGTTTCTCGATGAATTCATTTGACGCGCTAATTTCGTAGTACGCTATGTTGATGGAATCGCCAGGCTGCGCGCCGAGTCGGTCGGCCAGCCACCGGTTGATCACGGCCTCGTCGTCGCGCATGCCGACAGGCGTGTCGGGGCGCATGGAACCGGCCATGGCGAACGAATAGGGCGTGGATTTACCGTCTTTCGATATGGAATTGACGAGATAGGCGAGCGTACCTCGTGCACCCGGCAGGCTGAGCGCCGCGTTAGCGATGGCCGCGGGAAGAAACACGCGGTCGCTTTCGAGTTGAAGAATCCCACTCGCGTGCCGCCGAAACCGCACCCCAACGTGTCCGGGTTGCCACGCTTGCCGCAGCGCCGTATCCAACTCCTCATGACTAACGCCTTCGCCCACGAGAACGGCATCGACTTGCCCCTGAAGATGCATGTGTTCCTGAAGCCACTCGAGGTCGACGAAGGCGTTATACGGAGCAGACTGATCGGCGGACAGGCTAAAACGCCCGAGACTGACATCGGACAGGATGGCGCGAACGGTGCACCGCGCGCGGGTGAACGTTCCTTCCGCGCGCGAGGAGAGCGGGGCGTCGCGGGACAACAGGCCGGGTTTTGCCGTGCGCAGCGCCACTGCGTCGCCTACAACGACACCGAGCGCTTCGGCCAGCCGCTCGTTGAGCGCCGTCTCGTAGGGGCCCAGCTCGAGTTGCACGGCCGGGTCAAAGTCCCAGAAACGGGCGGGGGCGCCAATTACATTCACACGATTGATCTGCTGGCTCCGGCCAGTGGTCTGCTCGGTGAAGATGGCCATACCGGGCAACGTCAGCGCCGGAACGACTGCGCAGGGAACACGCTCTTGCATCTCCTGGGCCAGTTCCTCCGAGATGAGACGATCTCCGGACTCCCATGCAAAATGAATGGTTCCCAGACGCGCGAGGGCATACTGGCGTAGCGAGTAATCCACGCTGTCACCCACGAGCAGCGCCCCCGTCAGGATGGCGGCGGCGAGCACCGTGCCCAGGAGCGTCCCCCCGTGCATGCGCCAATGGAACCGCAGACTATTGACCACCAGCCGCAGCATGGTTACGCCCTCGTTTCCTTGGGCGCCAGCACACCGTTACGCAGTTCCAGAACGCGCCCCATGTGTTTGGCAACGGCCATCGAATGCGTCACGACAAGTAGGGCCATCTGTTCTTCGTGGTTGAGTTCAAGCAACAGGCGCACCAGTTGTCCGGCGCTCTCCTCGTTGAGGGATCCCGTGGGCTCATCGGCCAACAGCAGGCGGGGCTCGTTGATGAGCGCGCGCACCACGGCGGCGCGTTGTCGTTCGCCGCCGGAAAGCCGGCCCGGCCGATAGTCCTCGCGGTCGGAAAGCCCGACGCGGTCGAGCAGCTTCCGCGCACGGTCCCTCGGGGCGATTGCATCCTTGTTGACCAGGGTTGGCACGAGCACGTTTTCCAAGACGCTGCACTGAGGCAAGAGATGATGGAATTGGAAGACGAATCCGATGCGTCTATTGCGAAAGCGCGCCAGTTCCGCGGAATTCAGATTCTGCAGGTTTCGCCCCTCGAACGCGATCACACCGGAGGTCGGCGGCTCCAGCGCGCCGATGAGATTCAGCAGCGTGCTCTTGCCACACCCGGAGGGCCCCACGACGGCCACCGTATCACCAGGTTCCAGGCGCAAATCGACGCCTTTGAGGACTTCCAAGGGACCGGACGGGGCATCGTATGCCTTGGTAACGCCTTGGACTTCGAGCAATGCGGGCGCTTCTTTCACGGATGGAACTCTCCTCTCCGGGCCGCTACCGGAACGCGACCACGGTACCGTCATCGCTGCCGACGACAACCATGCCGGCAAGAACAGCCGGCGAGGTGACTTCGTCGCTCACCGGATAAGACCAGAGTTGCTGTCCGTCTGCAAGGCGCAACAGGAAAAGGCTCCCGCCGGAGGTGACAACTACCTTCTCTCCGGCAAGCACGGGGGACTTGGCCGCACCATCGGTCGGGAACGACCACTGTAGGCGCCCGCTGGCTCGGTCGAGGGCGTACACCTTGCCGTCCGCGGCCCCGAAAACGACCCATGCCTCGTTTACGGCCGGCGTCGTGAACACTTCATCGCCACAGTCCTCGTTGACCCAGACAAGGCCCCCCGTCTTCGTGTTGACCTGAAGCACCTTGCCGCTCCGGCTGCCGGAAAACGCTACATCGCCCTGGACTACCACGCCTCCAGCCACCTGCGAATCGTCGTCGATGGCGATCGCTCGGAGCAATCCACCGCTTTCCACAGAAAACACGTGCAACGCCGCCGCGCAGCTCCCGAAAACCACTGCATTCGCACTGACGCCGGGGGATCCGTCGCATCGGCCGACCCCCTCGGTACGCCAGATAGATTTCCCGGTACGGAAGTCGAGACAGTGTAACATGCCGGTGGATTGTTCGATCACAAATACACGACCGCTATCGCTAGCGGCCGCATCCGAGCTGTCGTACACGACGTTCGCGGATCCCAGAATCGTGCCGTCCACGTCCGCCTGCCAACGTATCTCGCCCGCAGCCGCATCCAGGGCGAAGAGAACGCCCTCCACCGAGCCGGCCAGGAGCGTGTCGTCAAAGAAAGCAAGCGGTGCGTCGAACCGTTCCTCGGGGTCCGACCAACGGTCGGTGGCCTCACGAGGGATTGTCCGGGACCACACTTCCTTGCCGTGCGGATCCACGGCGAACAACCGGCCTTTGGTGTTGACGAAATAGATGTAGCCTCCACCGGCTACCGGCGTTGTGCGGACCGGCGCCCCCGCCATAAACCGCCAACGAAGCGCCAACTCATCGGGAAGTTGAGCATCCGCGACGCCGTCAAGCGAGGCGCTGCCGTGATAGGTGTTCCAGTAGAAACTGTCCTCTTCCGCCGCGGGCGCCGCAGGCGCGACCGGGATGTCGCGCGATTCCATAATGAGTTCCTCTGCAGGTTCTCCGGTGGGCGCAACCCCTTTCTCGCGGGGTCCGCATGCCGCAAGCACGGCGGCGCAGGCCACGAGCCCTGCCAAGACTATGCCGGTGCTAGGGGTCCGGCCAGCCCCCCCCATTAGGGCACGTTTCGGCGTGGGCGTCAGGGGCGAGGCGCCGCGACGAAGCCACCCGGGCGGTCGTTGAGGAGCGGCAACGCCGCCCATGGCGTTCCCGCCGAAACCCTTCGGGCGGCAGCATTTACGTCGCATAGCGTTGTCGCTCCTCATGGCAATGCCCGCATTGCGGCTTCGTCGCTCCGCGCTCCGCTCGCAACTGCTGCCGCGTGCTCCATGCGGGTTCCTGGCCGGACCCCTAGTCCTCATCGATCCACGAGCGCACTGTACACCGCCAGCACGCGCTCCGATGTCTTCTCCATACCATACTCATCAAGGACCACCGAACGCCCGCGCAAGCCCAGTTCCCGGGCGCGGCCGGGTTCCAGCAATAGCGTTTCGAGCGTCTTGGCGAGCGCGTTCTCCTCGTTCGGGTCGTAGACGCGGCCGCCCCCCGTGGTTTCGAGAATCTCCGGAAATGCGCCCACGTCCGGTTGGACCACCGGTACGCCGAAGGCCAGCGCCTCGATGATGAAGGTCCCAAAGGCTTCCCCGCCCAATGCAGGCACGGACAAGACGGAAAGAGAGTGTAGAAACGCGTGCCGCGCCTCCCTGTCGAAATGGTCCAGGAACTCCACGTCGTCCTCGATGTTGCGTTCGCGTAGCGTGGCGCGCACGCGTGCCAGAAAGGGCTCATCCTCGGCCGTCTGGCCGCCCGTCACGCGCAACCGCAGATCCTTGAACCGGGAATCCTGTTTCAACTGCACGAAGGCGTCCACCAACAGTCCAAGTCCCAGGCACTCGCTCATGCGCGAAAGGTAGCCGATAACGGGCGGGTTCACCGGGGCGGAAACGGGCTCGATGCCGTCCAACTCGATGCCCACCGGGGCCACCACGATGCGGTCGCGCGGAATGCTCATCCGGGTGCTCATTTCGCCGGCGTACCAGTGACTCACGGCAATGAACGTGTCGACGTCGCGGGCCTTATCCGACAGGACTTCCCAGCAGCGCCGTCCATGAGGATCGGGAATGGCGTCGAGCCACGTGTGTTCATCCTGGAGACTGCACACGATGGGCACGTTCAGGGCCTTCTTAATCTCTGACGCCACACCCAGCAACAGGGCGTTGGAGACGTGTATTACATCCGGCCTGTCGTGTTTGTCCAGCCACGATATCAGGCGCTCGGCCTCTTTTCGTTGCTTGCCGTGGCGACCTTGCAACATCGAGAGCGTCATCGGACCCAACGTCGCCGCGCTCGTCGAACCCTCGCGCGCCGCGGCGCGTTTCAACATCCATCGAGAGTCGAATAGCCGGTCGAGCCATCGGGGCGTACGGCGGAAAAGCGTGAATTCCTGTTGGAGATAGACGTTGATCCCGCCGAAGAAAACGGGCACCCCGTTTTCCAGTCCCTCGGCGTCCACGGCCAGCGGAAGGTAGAGGGGGACAAAGGTCACGTCGATGCCGCGCGCACGCAGCGCACGCACCAGGGCGCTGTCGCGCATGCAGTTCTGGCAGTAGAACGTGCCGCCCGAGCCCGGTATCAGTTGCACGACCCTCACGAATCGCCCTCCTCTGCGCCAGGAGATGTGGGCGCGACCTCCTCTGCGCCAGGAGATGTGGGCGCGACCTCCTCTTCGTTGTAGAGCGCCAGCGCACCCGTCGGACAGGCCTCGGCGCACGCACGCGCGCAGACGCTCAGTCCCTCCTCCAACGATCGGCCGAACGGAACCCGCACACGTACATCGAATCCGCGTTCGACGAACCCGAGTCCCAGGGCCTCGCCCGCCCGCTCTGTAATCTCCACGCATAGCCCGCACCTGATGCACTTACCCGGCTCGTAGAGAACATCGTCGTTTCGGTGCGATGCTTCGATCCGAGGCCGACCCGCCCCCCGATACGCGAACTGTCTCGCGCCGTACTCCTTGGCGTACTTCCGCAACGCGCAAGAAATCTTTTTCAGACAGTCGCAGTGCAGGCAGCGCCGGGCCTCGTCTTCGAAGCTCTCCTCTTGCCGGCCCTGACCCGACGTGCCAACTTGCATGCGGTGCATGGCGAACAGCGCCTTCTCGTCTTCCTGGATTCGTCC
>JAACEL010000254.1 GCA_011682535.1 Nitrospiraceae bacterium
GGGGCCGCCTTCGAAGCCTGTCTGTGGCCGACGTGGGCCTTCGTGGGTGAGAAGACGATCCCGTATGAATCGCAAGAGGATGTCAAGGCGCTGGTCAACGGTTTTCTCGCGAAATGTCTGGATCAGTTCGGCCCGCGGGGTCTCACCATCATGGACAGTTGCGAGGCCGACACGACCAATGTTTACAACGGACTCGTCAGGCCCGAACAGTTCAAACGAAACGCGTTCATGTACAGCGTGCTGGGCATGGCGGGCGAGTGTGGCATGGTGTTTCCGCCCTTCCGTTTCAGATACCTGAACGAGACCATGGGCAAGGCGCGCGACGCAGGATTAGAGGAAGCGACTCTTTTCCTCATGTACAGCGCCACAAACTTCCCGTCCGTCTATACCTTTGGCGACGTGCTATATGAGGGCGGCTTTGATTGGCGCGCGGGAATCGGCCGTTACGCCGCGACCGTTGCAAAGGACGCGGAGAGCCGGGCCGACTTGGTGAAACTCCTCGCGGCCTTGGAGGAGATGTTCACCGCGGCGAATTTCGACGACAAGGACGCGCAGTTGCGGGAGGCGGAGGCCGCGTGGGAGCGGCTTGCGCAGGCGCCGGAGCTTTACGTCGACAAGGACTAGGACTGGCTGGGAGGCTATGTGCGCGCCCAGCGGCACTACTTGGTCATGGCCCGCGCGAAAGACGAGGCGGCGTTCAAGGCGGCCTATGAGGCCTTTCGGACGGACTTGGGCGGCATCGACATGTACCGTGTCTACATGCACGAACGCATCAGCGAGCGCTTGGTGGGGAACCTACATCTGCGCAATTACTGGCTACCCGTCGAACAGCGCGAGAGAATGGTGGGGTGGTTCGAATGACGGCTCAGAACGACAGCGGCGAGAATCATGTGGTGAGTCCGGCCTTGCGGCGTATCCGCCGCGTAATCCGCAGGGAGGGGTTGCCGGATTGTGTTCCGGTAGAGATCGGGATTGGGCCGTGGTACGCGTGCAAGTTGCTCAACGCGACTACCATCGATCTGGTGCACGGTAGTCCGACACCCCAGGAATGTATGCTGGAAGCCTATCGGAGATATAACTATGATCCGTGGCTATGGGCATCGAACTCTGTGTGGATGGAATCGAAATGGGCAGGGGAAGGGACGGAGCCCATGATAGAAGACGAGGTCCTCTGCGACACGCCGGAGGAACACTTGGTCCGACAGAGCGTGCGGACCCCGCTCGGGACGGTGTCCTGGAAGGCGCGGACGATTCTGGGCCAGCCCAGCGTAAACGTGGAAGCGCCCATCAAGGAGCCGGAGCGCGATTGGCCGGCCTACCGTCACTTCCTCGGGGAGCATCGCGTGTACCCTAGCGCCTTGTGCGTCGACAGGACGATGTTAGGGTGTGGAGCCGGTGGCCCGGGGACCTGCCTGCCCATCGCCTGGTGGCAGTGGGTGCGCGATGGGGGCATGGCGGAGGTTGTCGCCGATTTGCTCGAGCGGCCAGAGTTCATGCGCGAGGTTTTCGACTGGTACACGAGGCGGACCTTGGAGGAGCTTGACGCGATCACAAACGTGGATAACCGCGAACTCATCGACGCGTACTTCATCCAGGGATCCGCGTCCTCGCTCTCGCTCAGTTCCCTGGATTTCTTCACCGGCTATGATCTTCCGTTTCTCAAATCGATAACGGAACGCACGAAAGCGGCGGGGATTCCGTCGCATCTTCACGTGTGCGGACGGTCGTTCGAGATCGTCGCGCTTTGTCACGACGAAACGGACCTCGACATCATGGAGCCGCTCGAGTCTCCCCCCGGCGGCAACTGCGATCTCGGCAAGGTGAAGCGCCGGTTCGGGGACAGGCTGGTGCTCAAGGGTAATCTGAATACCTACGGGTTGCTGGCGCGCGGGACGGTTGCGCAAGTTCAGAAGGCGGTGAAGCGCGCCCTGCAAGAAGCGATGCCGGGCGGCGGATTCTGGCTGGCCACGGGGGACCAGACGCCGGCTGATGCCCCCGAGGAAAACCTGCTGGCGATGATAGAGACCGCCCGGGAGTACGGCCGCTATTGAGACGAATGCCGCATCAGGGCGGCATCCACAGCAAAGTTGGAGGAAGCAAGAACATGTTGTTTGCCGACGATCTAACACAGCGCCTGGAAGAAGATCCGGCGATTCGTTCCCACATGCCATCCTTTTCGCTCCACGCACCGGATGTCTGGTCGTTGGACTTACGAGCTGATTGGGAAGGGGTGGGGCCGATTTGCGTCAGGCCGACGGAGTTAGAGGACCATGCGGCGCTGCATGCGTTCGTCACGCAAGGCTTGGGCGAGCAGAGCCGCTTTCTGTTCGCTCCGTACCCACTGGACGAGCGGCTTGATGCCACGATTCGCGGAGCGCTCGAAGCGACTTGCCGCCGCGAACAATTGACCTTCAACGCGATGCAGGAGGACCGTGTCGTGGGGCACTTCTTTCTTTGGGAATTCACAGAACCCATTCCCGAGTTGGGCATCGCGGTGGCGGACGAGTTTCAGGGGAACAAGCTCGGGCATCTGTTCATGAACGTGCTCATCGCGGCCGCCCAGGCCAGTGGTAAGCGGAAGGTGGAACTCACCACCCATCCCACCAACGAGGCAGGCTTCCATCTGTACAGCAAGATGGGTTTCTCTGATGTGGGAGACAAGACCATCACGCTGGGTGATGGATCCCAGCGCAGCGAGCGGGAAATGAAACTCGATTTCAACAGTGGGTGTTAGCAGATATGCGAACCCGAAAGCTGGCGGGGGTGTTGATGTTGCTCAGCATCGCGCCAGGTGCACGGGCTGAGGATCCGAGAAAGCCTCGTATTCCTCGTGGCGAAAGATAAGGACGTGTGATGTTCTCTCTTCGTATCGATCGGCGAACCTTGGCCATCTGGGGCATGGTTGCCGCAGCCTGTCTGCTCGCCTATGCGCTGTATCCCCATTATCGACAGAAGCAGCGTGAAGCGGGCGTGACTGAGATCGTGTACTGGTCGCCGATGTTGCCCATGCTGTTCGACGCCTTCAAACCGGTGATCGCCGAGTTCGAGAAGCGCAACCCGCAATACAGGGTGCAGATGGGGACGGCCACCGCGCAGAACACGGACGACCCAACGCGGCTGATGCTGGGCGTCGCGGGCGGCATGCCGCCCGACGTGATCTATTTTGGCCGGACGTTGCTGGCCGAATGGGCCAGCCGCGGCGTGTTCGCCGACCTGGCGCCCTTCATCGAACAAGACAAGAGCCGTCCCGACGGGGTGCATAAAGAGAACTTCTATGAACGCGCCTGGGAGGAAGGGATCTACAACGGCAAGATTTACGGCGTTTCCTACAATCTGGACACCCGCGTGCTCTACTACGCCCACGACCCGTTGATCCGCGCCGGATTCATCTATGACGCGGATGATCCGGAGGTTGTGGCGGGCAAGGCCAAGTTGGGTGATCCGCGCCCGCCCCGCACCTGGGAAGAGCTTTGCCTGAAACGCCTGCACGCTATCGGCGAGATCGATGGTGACGGACGGGTGTCGCTGGCTGGACTGGTACGGCGTCTTGGGACGAATGACGGCGTGCCGGACGACACATCCGTGGACCTTCGCGCGGCCGGGGTGCGCGAAGGCGACGTCGTCGCGTTGGTCAAAGGTACGAGCGTCTTCCGTGCACGGATCGCCCAGATATCGGGTTCCGGCGCGCTGACGCTCGATCTGAACCGGGAACAGCGGCCGGGACTGTCGGCTGTTCCGATGGCTTTCCGGGGGGAATGCGAGGTCAAGATATTCGACCAGGACGGCTACCTGGTCAGATTGACCCGATACGACCCTGAAACGGGGCAGCTCGCGGCCGCGGGGTTCATTCCACTGTTCGGCAATAGTTGGCTCTACATGTTCGCTTACTTGAACGACGCTCAGTTCATGAACTCGGATCGTTCGGCATGCACGTTGGACAGCCCGCGCGCGGTGGAAGCGCTGCAGTTCATTACAGACATGTATGACGCGCTCGGCGGCGTCGAAGCCGCGAACGTGTTCCAGGTAAGCTCTAGCAGCGGCGGACTGGATCCGTTTTTCACCGGCCATCTGGCCATGCGCATTCATACCAACCTGTTCGTACCGCAGATTATGCAGTTCAGCCCCGACCTGCGCTTCGGGGTGACGGACTCGCCATTGCCCGCTGAGTTGCGCCGGCAAGGCAAGAAGGGGATGGGATGGTCCGGCGGCTTCGCGTTTGCCATTCCGGCAACCGCCAGGAACAAAGAGGCCGCCTGGGAGCTGATACGCTGGCTGTCTTCCATGGACGCGTGCAAGATCCTCGCGCGAGCCCAGGCCAACATAGTGCGTGCGAGTGGCCAGGAATTCTTTCCGGAGCCTAGTGCCGACGTGCGGAAGGTGGCATGGCTTAAGGAGCACTACCTCGACAACAATCCCAATCTGCCAACCCGGGTCGTGGAAGCCTACGACCAGTGCATCGACCTGTTGAGTGAAAGCCGCTTCCGACCGGTGACGCCGGTGGGTCAGGTGCTCTGGGATGAACAGGCACGTGCGACCGACGCGGCCATCATGCATCTGAAGACGCCCTACGAGGCCTTGAACTACGGTAAGCGGCAGGTGGACCACGCACTCGACAAAGTGCTGCACCCACCCGATGGTCCGGCGGTTCCGTGGACGTTTGTCATTGGCTTGTACGTGGCCACAATCTTGGGTTTCTTTATATGCCTGGCGGCCTATCAGACGTGGCGTTCCCGCGGATCGAAACGACGGGGGCATGCGTGGTTCGAAGGCTACGTGGCGGCCTCGCCGTGGCTGGTTGGATTCGCGGTATTCGGGGCTGGGCCAATCATCTTTTCGATCATCATCAGCTTCTGCCATTACGATGTGCTGAACCCCGCGCGTTTCATAGGCCTAGACAACTATGTGGGTCTCCTCGGACGGCACTTCGACGAAGTCGTGGAAGTTGAGGTCTGGAACGATCCGATCTTCTGGAAAAGCCTGCGCAACACCCTGTTCATGGGACTCAGCGTGCCGCTCGGCATCACGATCGGACTGCTGATCGCGCTGCTCTTGGACACGGGCGTGCGGGGACTGCATGTCTACCGAACCCTCTTCTATTTGCCCGCCATCGTGCCTGCCGTGGCCACGTTTATCCTGTGGACATGGATCTTCGAGCCCAGCCGCGGCCTGCTCAATCAGATGTTGCTAGACCTGGGCATGTCCAACCCGCCGAACTGGTTGCAGGATCCGTTCTGGGCAAAGCCCTCGCTGATCCTCATGGGGCTCTGGGGAGTAGGCGCCAGCATGGTCATCTGGCTGGCAGGACTGAAAGACATCCCCGAGTCCCTCTACGAGGCGGCCGCCATTGACGGCGCCAATCGCATCCAGCGCTTCTTCCGCGTTACGCTTCCACTGCTGACGCCATACATCTTTTTCAACATGGTGATGGGACTGATCGGCGTGTTTCAGATCTTCGAGGCCGCGTTCGTGATGACCAACGGCGGCCCCGCCGATTCGACCATGTTTTTTGCCTACAAGCTCTTCAACGAAGCCTTCCGCTATCTGAACATGGGCGTGGCCAGCGCGATGGCCTGGTTCTTGTTCCTCGTGGTGGCGGCGATCACCTTGCTCCAGTTCTGGCTGGCCAAGCGATGGGTGCATTACGGAGGATAGTCACTTGAGTTTCCATCGTGCGCGGGTAGGTGAACGTTTGATCTTGCACACGCTTCTCGTGTTGGGGTGCGTTGTCTTCTCCTTTCCCTTCGTGTGGATGTTGACCACCAGTTTCAAGGTGACCAGAGAGATGAGTGCCGATCGGATCCAGTTGCTGCCCCGCCTGCCGCAGCCGCAGTCCGAGACGCCTTACTTCAGTTTCACGGAGTACGATCCACCTGAGAAGCTCGAGGATGTGCCTGACGCTGTGTGGGACGCCGCCCGGCGACCGTTACTTGATCGCGTTGAAACGCGCGTGCGAGCTTGGTCTCCGCGGACACCTGGACCTGATGGCAGTCCTCCGCCGGCGCCGGTAGGAGGCGAGGACTACGTGGCAGAGATGGTGGAAGGTGTCACAGAGATCGTTTTCGCCCGCATCAGCGACACGGCGCGTAGCGCGGCGGTTGATGCCGAGAAAGCGATTCGCCGAGATAGAAAACCGGGCGAGGCAGTGCCCGCGGACCTCGCCCTCTCCAGTCAGCTTTCCAGCGAAGCCGTGGCCCATGGAGTCGAGGCGTTGGTGGCTGAGGTGGATCGGTTGCTCGAAGAATCCATCATGGCCGATGTGTTCAATGAAGCATACCGCCGGTTTTGCTTGGGGAGTGTTCGAGTTCGGGCGACCGACTACCGTGAATATCCCCTAGGCACAGGGCACGAATGGCGTTCGCTGGACGAGCATGCGCGTCTGGTCGCACGTTACGACGGCGTGGGCGTTGCCGCGGAGGCGCGCATTCGCTTTGGCGAGCCAGGCAGCGCCGCCGAGTTTGAATTCAGTCCGGCGGAACTTCCCGTTGCTCCCGACGCCATCGATCGCGTTTTCGTACGCTACAGGGGCGACGAATCGTGGGCCAAGTTGACCTTCGAGGTGATTCGCGACGGCCAGTTGTTCCGGGCCGCCAGCCCCGTATACCTTTACGAGCGTGACTGGTTCGAGCAGGAGCTGCGTTGGCCGGCGGGCGCCGCCGATCCCTTCGAACGCCGGACCTATGAGGTGCTGGAAGTGGCGGGAAGGGCCCCGGCAGGAAGCCCAGCATTCGCGGTTCGCGTCAAGGTTGCGCGCAATAGTGGGCCGGGCGCCTGGTTCGCGAAGCTTAGCCGCAACTATCGCCAAGCTTTTCGGGAGGTGCCTTACGCACGCTACCTCATGACAAGCATCGCGCTTGTCATGCTCAATATTGTTCTTGCCGTGTTCTCCTGCACGCTGGTCGCTTACGCATTTGCGCGGCTCGAATGGCCTGGACGAAACGCGTGCTTCGGTCTGCTTCTCGCGACCATGATGATTCCCCCGCAGGTCACGATGATCCCCGGGTTCTTGGTGATTCGGTATCTGGGATGGTTCAACACCCTGTTGCCACTCTGGGTGCCCGCCGCGTTTGGCGCGCCGTTCTTCATTTTCTTGTTGCGGCAGTTCTTCAGCAACGTCCCCAAGGATCTTGAAGACGCAGCCCGAATAGACGGGTGCGGATTCCTGCGCGTCTATTGGCACGTCATGCTGCCGCTGGTGAAGCCCACCATCGCGACCATCGCCATCTTCACTTTTATGGGCGTGTGGAACAACTTCATGGGACCGCTGATCTACCTGAATGACGAGCGGCTTTTCCCTCTGGCGTTGGGTCTATTCAAGTTCAACCTGCGTAGCGGTGGCGACGTAACCCTGATGATGGCTGGCGCGTTCGTGATGACGCTGCCTATGCTGGCCCTCTTTTTCTTCGTGCAGCGCTATTTCATTCAGGGAATCAGCCTGACAGGCACCAAAGGGTAACTCTGGAGTGCTCGTCGTCGACGCATCCGGTAATGACGTTCTACGAAGGGGAGAGAGGGTAGCAAATGGAGCAGTAACGTGACGAATTCAACCGAGGGCGTCATTATCGTAAATCCTTGCCTGACAACAAGGACCAGTTTTCGGGAACCACAAGCCGCAAGTATCTCCTCGATGCCCATGGCCTTCACCCGCCGTCGGAACCAGGGCTTTCGAGAACCACGACCCAAATCGCCGGATAACTTCGCCGTGGCGCGCGGAGCAAGCTCAGCCTCGCCGGCAACTCGAGAGTGGTTTTCACCCACCTGGTGATGGCGTG
>JAACEL010000255.1 GCA_011682535.1 Nitrospiraceae bacterium
TGCGGGCAATCCCGACGTGCGCACGCCCAATTTCGACGCGCTTGCGGCCAACGGCGTCAGCTTTTCGCAGGCGATCTGCCCCTTCCCGCTCTGCGTGCCCTCGCGCACCTCGCTCATGACGGGGCAGTACGTGGGCACCCACGGCGTGGACGACAATCGCGAAGGGTTACCCGCCGACGCCGTCACGCTGCCCGGCGTCCTGCACGCCGCGGGGTACAACACTGCCTGTGTCGGCAAAATGCACTTCAATCCGACCCGCACCAACTACGGGTTCGATACGATGCGTTTGGCCGAACAGGACGGGCCCGGCCGATATGAAGATGACTATCACGCATGGCTTGAGAAGCATGGCGCCATCGACCAGATTGAGCTCTGGGACCAGGTGGATCGCGACAGTGCCCCACAAGAGTATTGGGACACCTTCGGCGCCATGCGGTCCAACCTGCCCGAGTCGCAGCACTCCACCACATGGATCGGCGACCAGGCCGTGCGGTTCCTGCAGCGCGCGCGCGAACCGTTCTTCCTGTGGACGGGATTCGTCAAACCCCACCACCCCTTCGACCCGCCCGCGCCTTGGGACACGCTGTACGATCCCGCCGCGCTCACCCTTCCGGAGGGATGGTGCGAGCGTCCGCCCGACGAGGACACCCGGCATGGCGGTCACTTCGAGCCCACCCAGATGACCGAGGGCCGGTTCCGCAAGATCCTCGCCTACTACTACGCCACGATCAGCCACATGGACAAACAGATGGGGCGGTTGTTCGCTACACTGGCCTCGCGCGGCTTCACCAACAACATCATCGTCTACTGCTCGGACCACGGCGACTACATGGGACAGCACGGCCTGATCACCAAGGACAGTGCCCGGCCCTACGAGTCCATCCTGCGCGTGCCGCTCGTGGTCGCGGGGGTGGTGGGACAACGGCGGGGCGCCGTGGATTCCGCCTTGGCCAATCTCGTGGACGCAATGCCCACCCTGCTCGACGCGGTCGGGATCGACATTCCAAACTCGGTGGAGGGCAAGAGCCTCATGCCGCAGTTGATGCGGCCGGGCATCCCGTTGCGGATGACGGCGTTTGCGGAGGGGGGAAAGGGTGTCAGCGTAGCCCGTAACCGCCGCCATAAACTCGTCGAGAGCGATGACGAACGTTTCAAGGCCCTCTACGACCTCGATGCCGACCTGGGCGAGTTCGTCAATCTATACCGTTCGCAGAAATCGGCCGCCATCAAGGCCGGCCTGAAGGGCAAGCTGGCCTCTTTCACCAAGCGGCGAAAGCCGGTAACCCAAGCTAGAAGTCGATAACGTCCAGGCCCGGAATGCACGAGTCAAGCGGCACCGTCTCGATGTGCGTGGCGCCGTGCGTGGCCAGTTCGTAGCGAACCTTCGCCAGTGGCAGTTCCTTGTCCGACGTGTCCATCTGCACGCTGAACTCGGTAAAGTTGACGCCCTCGTTCATCGTGGGTTCGTCGGCGAACAACTCGTTGGCCCGCAAGTAGTCCGTGATTTCGGATACCGCTTCCTTCTTCGCGTTGAACAAGAGCAGCACCTTGTTTTCCGCGTAGATTGATCCGTAGAGGTTGAGTAGGAACATCCGCGCGAGTTCGTACTTCTCCGGGTCTTCCTTCAACCGCGGATTCACCCAGATACCCGTCTCGGAAGTCATGATCTCGTCGACTTCAGACAGCCCGTAGTTGCGGATTGCGCTGCCCGTCTGCGTGATTTCGAGTCCAAGGTGCACGGACCCGTTCCTGACCTTGGCTTCCGTCTTGCCCCAGGTCTCGTAGATGACGATGCCCGCGTCGATGCGCGGCGGCGTTTTGAACTTTTGCACCGAGAAGCCGCTGTGGGAATCTTCAAATCCTAGCTTGCGGGCCTTCGCCTGGAACCAGTCCAGCGCCAAGTAGGGCATCTCCGACACCATGGTCACCAGTGCGTTCTTCGACAGCAAATCGGTGAGCCACTCGTCGCATGTTGCCGTGGAGCCGCCTGTGTTGTCGATGATGACGATCCGCACTTCGCCGCGCTGGAGCGACAACACCTTCTTCGGCGCAATATCCGTGTTGTACTCGTACTTGAACTCGAGAACCCGCTCGCGGATCCAGTCGTCGCCCGCGATGGCCACGTCGATCTCGCCCAGCCCCAACTGCGAGCCGAACTCCTGGGGGCGTCCGTCCCAGCCCACAAGGAAGGTGGTGATCGGGAATGAACTGGGGCCACCGCGATCGTAGCCCTTGGCCGCGAAGCCCGCGTGCTTCAACAGGTCGATCAGGTTGCCGCCTCGCGAGGGGTCTGCAAGTGAACCGGCCGGCAGGCCGACGGTGAGTGTTGTATCGTTCATGACTCTGTTTCCTCTTTCTGCTTATCGCGTGCTCAGAACACTTGCCGAAAGAGCATGTAGCCTTCCGCGGCCTCAACCGAGATCTCGCGTCCGCGCACGCGCGCGGTGTATTCGACATTCTGAGCGCTCGAGTGGTGAATGGCCGGCCGCATCTGCGAGCGGTGCATCATCAGCGCGTCGATCTTCACATCCAGGAAGTTCGAAATATCCACATAGAAATTGGGGTGGAACTTCTCCCGTTCCAAACTCCAGAACAAAGACGTGTTGTCATATCCCAGCACGATCCGCTGGAAGGCTTTCTCGCCCGGCACCCCCGGCCGAGCCGCCGTGAACGCCGCCCGGAACACCGCTTCGTGGTCCTGGTTGTACGAAGCGATAGGCAGCGCCAGCATCGTGGGCTGTATGCGGTCGATGGCCAGCTTGCTGTCCCGCTCGAACTTGGCGATCAACTCCCGCCGCGGCAGCATGTCCAGGCACAGGTGGGTCTCCGGGTCGCGGTACAACACGTCCCAGTCGTCCACGCGGAGGAACGCCATCACCTCTTTGAGTTCGTCCTCGCGGCATTGTCCCGTGACGATGTCGTTGGTGCCGTCGTAATGTTTGAGGTCGCCGACGGAGCAGACGATGACGTAGACTTCGCCGCCCAAACTCTTGATCCGGGCCATCGTGCCCGCGCAGCCGAAGCACTCGTCGTCGGCGTGTGGCGCGATGACGAGCAGGCGCTGCTGCGCCAGATAAGCGTCTTCAGGCGTCAAGACTCTTCTCCTCAATCAGTGCTTCGTACAGGGCTTCGATCCGCGCGACCATGTGATCCAGTCCATACGCCGGGGCCACCGCGCCGCGCGCGGCCTGGCCCATGGCTTGGCGCGCACCGGGATCCCGCGCCAGGATACACACGGCGTTCGCCAAGGCTTCCGGCTCGCGCGGAGGCACTAGTATACCAGTCTCACCCGCGCGGATGATATCGGGAACCCCGCCGACCGATGTGGCCACCGCCGGTGTCGCCGCCGCGCCCGCCTCCAGCAGTACCCGCCCCATACCCTCATTCAACGAGGGCAGCACAAACACGTCCATTGCCGCCATCAGATCGGGTACGTCGTCTCGCAGACCCAGGAACCGGAACCGATCGTCCAGATCGGCCGCCTCAGCGCGGAGAACTTTCGCCAGCGCGCCGGTCCCCGCCACAATGAAACGCGCGTTCGGGACAGACTCCAGCACCAGGCGCGCCGCCGACACCAGGTATCGGAACCCCTTAACCGGTTCCAGGCGTCCCACGCCGCCCACTAGCAGTTGGTTGTCCGCGACGCCCAGCGCGCGGCGCGTTTCGTTCCGGCGGGCGATGGCCGCGTCGTAGGGCGACAGATCGATGCCGCTGAAGATCGTGACGTATTGTTCCCGGCGGCCGATCCACTCCGCCAGGTGCTCCTCGATGCCCCCCGGCGTCAGTTCGATGATGCGATCGGTGCGCCGCGCCGCGTGGCGTTCCATCCACACGAACGCCCGCGTGACGTATTTAGGGAAATAGCCGTGGAAGATGTTGCCGTGCGGCGTGTGCACGATGATGGGCGTTTTCGCGTGCACGGCGGCGAGACGTCCCAGGAATCCGGCCTTCGACGTGTGCGTGTGAACGATGTCGTAGCGATTGCGAACGAACAGGGCCGTCAATTGGCGCAT
Source organism: Nitrospiraceae bacterium (assembly GCA_011682535.1). GTDB lineage: Bacteria > Hydrogenedentota > Hydrogenedentia > Hydrogenedentales > SLHB01 > JAACEL01. Next base: position 4,014 of record JAACEL010000255.1, read on the forward strand.
GGCGAGGTAGTCGTGAAGCGGCGCCACCCGCCGCACCAGATACGGGACACGCACGATCTCGATCCCCGCGTCCCGCACGGCCGGTTCGATGCTGCCTTCCCGGCCCTTCGTCGGCCCGCTGATGAGATCCACGTCAAACCGCTCGCGGTTGGCCAGGCGCACCGTATGGAACGTGTTCTTCTGAGCGCCCCCCTTGCAGAGCCGGGTGATGACGTGTGCGACGCGGAACTTCTTCATGACGCCGCCCCCACGGCGTCCAGCATGCGCTCGGTGAATCGCGTCCAGTTCAGTTCGGATTCCACCCGCCGCCGGCCGTTGTCGCCCAAGCGCCGTGCCAAATCGGGATCGCCCAACAGCGAGTTGACCGCGTCCGCCAGTGCGCCGGGCGAGTCCGGTTCGACCAGCAATCCGGTTTCGCCATCCACGACCGCGTCTACTACGCCCCCCGACCGGCCCGCCACCACCGGCTTTCCATACGCGTGGGCCTCCGAGAACACCAGGCCGAAACCCTCCACCTGGCCGTTGGCATCCTGGCCCGTCGGAAGCGCGAACACGTCGCACAACTGGTACAGCCCCGCCACGTCTTCGTCCGGCACGTGCCCCGGGAACACCACCCGATCACGCACGCCCAGTTCTGCCGCGGTCCGAATGGCATCGCCCATGTACGGCCCGCGTCCCACCAGCACCAGCACCGTGTCTGGGAATCGCGCCAGGATGCCGGGCATCGCGCGAACCAGGGTCGCATGACCCTTGCGTGCGATGAAGCGGCCCACCGCCAGGATCACGCGGTCGTTGCCCAGGGCGTACCGCGCTCTGAGAGCCTGCAGCGCTGTGTCCGAACAGGGCGCAGGCGCGGGGGCGCCGGGCAGCACGACGGAGATGCGCTCACCGGGCACCCCAAACGCCACGAGCTGGCCGCGCGTGTAGTGGCTGATGGCGATGATGCTGGTGGCGCCACCATAGGTGGCCAAAAGCAATCGGCCGGGCAGGCTGTTGCGTCCGAACTTCAGGAATTCGTAGGCATAGGCAAACGTGACGTAGGGAACGCCCCGCGAACGCCGCGCCAGGTAGCCCATCACGCCTCCGTAGGCGATGTTGATGCCCAGAATCAGATCGCTACGCTTCACATGGGGCCACGTAGCGGCCAGCATAGGCAGGAACCGTAGCCATCCGAGTCCGTAGCCGCCGAAACGGACCACGCGAACCGGCTCCGCGGCGTCGAAAGCCTCCTGACCGGGGAAGCGCGGGGCGACCACCGTCACCTCGTGTCCCATCGCGGCCAACTCGCGTGTCACGTTCAGGGCCACCGTGCTGATCCCTCCCTCGATGGGGGGATAGTCGGCAGTCGGAACCAGGATCCTCACGGTTTCAGCACCACGCAATTGCCGATGACGAGCGCGTCCATGCCCGTGCTGAAGAAGCAGCGGACGGCATCGGCGGGCGTGTTGACGATGGGTTCGCCCATGACATTGAACGACGTGTTGATCACCATCGGCACGCCGCGCAGTTTCTCGAAGGCGTGGATGAGGCGGTAGTACCGGGGGTGCACGTCCTTGGAGACGGTCTGCACCCGTGCCGTGCCGTCGATGTGCGTGATAGCGGGAACCCGATCGCGTTTGTCCGGCTCGACGGGATACACGAACAGCATGAAGGGCGAGTGCGTGCAGCCGGTGAAATACTCGTGCGCGCGTTCTTCCAGACAGCTCGGCGCGAACGGACGGAACTCTTCTCGATGCTTCACGTACTTGTTCAGCAGGTTCTTCATATCCGGGCGCGTCGGGTCGGCCAGGATACTGCGCGAGCCCAGAGCGCGCGGTCCGAACTCCATCCGGCCCTGATACCACCCCACAATCTTGCCGCCGGCGATCAACTCCGCCGCCCGTCCTTCGAGATACTCGGGGACTTCGTGCCCGATTTTCGCGCCGTCCAGGAAGCGGCGGATGTCTTCGTCGGAGAACTCGGGGCCTAGGCGCGCGTCGCGCATGACGTACGAACGCTCCGCACCGGTGAGCGTGTGATGCAATTGGAACGCCGCGCCAATGGCGATGCCGTCGTCTCCAGCGGCGGGCTGCACCCAGATCTCTTCGAACGGCGATTCGCGCAGCAAGCGGCCGTTCATGGCGCAGTTCAGCGCAACACCGCCCGCCATGCACAGGCGCTTCTGACTCGTCTGCGCGTGCAGCGCGTTGAGCAGGCGCAGGATGGTTTCCTCGAGGACGCGTTGCGCCGAGGCGGCAATGTTCCTGTGCCGTTGCTCGACGGGTTCGCCTTTCCGGCGCGGCGGGCCGAAGCGGTCGAGGAACTTCCGCGAGAAATAGCCGCACCGCGAACCGGGCAGGTAGTGGCACGCCAGCCACGACAGGTCGATGTCGTACCACCCGTTGGAACGTGGCCGGATGATCCGCGCGAAATCGTCGTAGAACTCCGGCTCGCCGTACGAGGCCAGGCCCATCACTTTGTATTCGTCACTGGCGCGCAGGAACCCGAGGTAATCGGTGATGGCCGAATAGAACACGCCCAGCGAATAGGGGTAGTTGAGCGATTGCAGGTGTCGCAGTGCCGTGCCCTGGCCAACGCCCGCCCACGTCGCCGTATGCTCGCCGACATAGTCGACGCACAGCAACGCGGCCGAGTCGAACGGGCTTACTAGAAACGCACTCGCGGCGTGGGCCGGATGGTGCTCCATGAAGTGCAGCTTTGTTTCCGGCCCGCGCAGGCTGCGCATTCCATGGACGTACATCGCATTGTGCACCAACTCGTAGGCCATGTAGCCGGCCGAATACGTCGGACTGCGGAACATCTGCGTGAGACGATAAGGGAGACGCTTGGCGATTCGGAGAAATGGCCGCATGTAGCAGCCCACGTGGTCGACATCATCGGGCGTCAGGCCGGCCGTGTCCAGGCAGTAGCGCACGGCCTCCCTCGGCACGCCGCCCTGATGCTTGACGCGGGTCAGGCGTTCCTCGGCAACGGCCGCGACGAGTTTGCCGTCGCACACCAGTGCCGCGGCCGAGTCGTGCGAATAGCCGCCGATTCCCAGGATGTTCATGTGTGGTTTTCCCCGCCCACTCTATGCGGCGCATTATACAGCCGCACTCGCGGCAACGCGAGACGACGGTTCGTGCTCACGGGTAGCCACCCCCAACGTGGTTTGGGGGTGGCACCCAGTCCAGACCTCGTTCCTGTCGTCCTCCGTAGCAATGAGAGGGAATTCG
>JAACEL010000256.1 GCA_011682535.1 Nitrospiraceae bacterium
ATTTCATGATTTCGGATTTTCGCTTCGGTTTTTCTTTTTCCTCTCGCGGCGGCTGGCACGGATGACTTCGTCGGCGTATTGCCCGGCCAGCTTGATGAATAGCTGGTATCCGGCGATGTCTTTTTTCAACTCCGCCACTTCATCTTTGGGAACGTAACGCACTTCGTTGCGTCCGTCGCGCCAAGTCTGATGATTGTAGTGGGGCCGCCCGCTCATCTGGCAAAGCTTGCCGCGCTCCATCCGCTCGATGGCCGTCATCCGCTCCAACAATCGTTTCATCTTTTTTGTCTGCTTCATGGACATTAGCATATAGAATTCTATATACTAATGTCAAGAACAAAAACAAAAGGAGACTTGAGAGTACCGTGTTCCCTGTCTATTTTTTGTCTTCGGGTCGGACCTTGAGTTTACACAACTCGATGCCCAGGTTCACCCATTCCTGGGTTAGTGCTCTGAACTTGGCGTAATTGGCCAATTGCTTCTTGACGGTCTTGTGTTTGTCCTTGGGCACGTATTCGGTACGCCCTTTGCCTTGGTGGGTGTAGCTGAGTTGGCCGTACTCGCCGCCCCAACTGCGCGTCTGGATCGATAGCGATCCGGGACGCATATCCCCCACCGTTGCCAAGTCCTGCTTGATCTTGTCGATCCGGCGCTCAATCTGCTTGATCCTGTCCACGTTCCATTCCTCCGTGCGGTGTAACATTATAGCGCCTGGAATGTATCATAGATATGATACATTTGTCAACCAGGACGCCGTACGGGCCATGGAGGATGGAATCGATGAGACTGTGGCGGGAATGGTGGCGATGGGGCGCGCCGTTGCGCGAGGCGTGCGCGAGGCCACGGACCTTACCCTCGACCCCCTCGACGTCATCCGCCTGTACGGCTATCGCTTCAAGATCGAAGTGACCTTCAAGAACGCCCTGCGCGTCGTCGGCGCATTTCTCTACCACTTCTGGATGAAGACCATGACCCCTATCACCCGAAAAGCCAAGGACCAATATCTGCATCGCAAGACCGACTCGTACCGAGACGCCGTGCGAAGGAAACTCGACGCCTATCACCGCTTCATCCAGCTTGGACTCATTGCCCAGGGCATCATGCACGCCCTCGCCACCACCGTGCCGCACCTGGTATGGCCCGCCTTCGGCTCGTGGTTGCGCACCATCCGGCCCGGCATCTGTCCCTCCGAACTCGTCGTCGCGACCGCACTGCGCAATTCCATGCCCGATTTTCTCGCCGATGACTCCTCTGCGCCTGACCTCGCAAAATTCATCCGCGAAAAACTCGACTTAACCAGGACCAATGCTACAAGGCTTGCGGTATGAAGCCAGATTCGGTCACACTGGCGCGTATACGGTACTCACGAGATCTGAAATGTAGTCGAGAAAATCATCCGAAATGTGAGAGTTTCCTAGGAAATACGAGTCTCACATGAAGTAACTGCGGAAGATGGGCTAATGTAAAGCAAGCATTGCGAGAAATCGGCGAAAGGATCATCAAAAAATGATGGAGAAAGCACCTAACACAAGGAATGTTGGATTGCGGGACCTGACCCCAACCCGCCCAAACCCCTGGCTGCGGCGAAACCTCGTATTGGCGGTAACAGTGTGCTGCATGCCGGTGGCCTGCATGGCACAGGTGAATGAGAACACCCCGGGGTATTTCGCCTTCAGCATCCCCGGACTGGATGCCACTCCGTCGTTTACGGACATGTCCTTTCTCAACTCAGAACCTGCGGGTGCTCTGGGTCGCGTTGTTATTCACGACGGCCACTTCGTCGATGGTCATGGAAGACGACTCCGCCTGCTCGGAACCAACCTCACCTTCGGCGCGGCGTTTCCGGCGAAAGACCAGGCGCCCCTCATCGCCGGCCACATGCGCAAGCTCGGCCTCAATGCGGTCCGATTCCATCACATGGACAAGGCCCCGGCTCCGCGCGGGATCTGGCTCCCCGACTTCAGTGGCTTCGATCCCGAGCAGTTGGACAGGCTGGACTGGCTCATCTACCAGTTCAAACTGCACGGCATTTACACGAACCTCAATCTGCACGTCTCCTGGAGCTATCGCGAGAAAATATACGAGGCCCCGCAGGCCTTCCGCTATGGAAAAGGGATCGACAATTTCTATCCTCCTTACATCGTGTTGCAGCAGGAATATGCGCGCGCGCTGCTGACGCATCGCAATCCCTACACAAGCTTGACCTACGCGGAAGATCCCGCTGTGATCGTGGTCGAGTTGAATAACGAAAACTCGCTGACCGACAAGCGGCTGGAAGACCTGCGCGCCTTGCCGGAGCCTTATCTCGGCGAGTTGACGGGCCAGTGGCAGCAGTGGCTGAGGAAGCGCTACACGAATACCGAAGCGCTGCGAATGGCATGGGAGAAGATGTACCCGTCTTCGGAAGAGGCCTCGCCGGATTCCGGCTTGCCGTCCGGCTGGTCCCTCGATGCGGGCAACATCGCCCTCCCCCGGGACAGCGCGGGGCTTGCTCAGCGCGCGGATTTCCAGCAGTTCCTCAGCGACACGGAGTGCCGGTACGTGCGCGACATGATCCGGTATCTCAAGGAGGATCTGGGGGTAAAGGCGGCGGTAATCTGCACCCAGGGAAGCTATGGGGGGCTTCAGGGCTTCTTCCGCGAAGGCACGCTCAGCGATTTCATCGATCTCCATGAGTACTGGGAACATCCCCGTTTTCCGGGAACTCCTTGGGACGCGGACAACTGGTACATCCCCAATACGTCAATGGTTGCCGCGCAGGACGGCGGCACGCTGGCGCGGCTGGCCTGGGGCAGGACGCCGGATAAGCCGTTCACGGTGAGCGAATACGATCACCCTGCGCCAAACGATCACGCCGCTGAGATGTTTCCCATGCTTGCGTCGTTTGCGGCTTTTCAGGATTGGGACGGTATTTACCAATACAATTATCAATCCGAGCAGGGGCGCTATGAGAACCAGTGCATTAGCGGCTACTTCGACCTCTACTCCCATCCCGGAAAGCTCGTATTCTTGCCTATTGCCGCGCTCATGTACCGGATGAGAGCCGTGGATGCGGGCATCGATCCGATCCTCGCTGCGATTCCCACAGGTGACCTGGCGCTTCAGGTGGTCCTCCATGGGGCCCTGCCGTCCTTCTCCAATGAGCAGCTCACAATGGCACTGGACCGGCCCGTGGGGCATCGACTCACGTCCGGCACGGGGCCATTTCGCATGCCCGATGCTGAGAGTGTAACTGGAATTCACGTCTCAACTACGGGGCAAATCAGGTGGGATTCAACGGTCAAAGAGCGCGCCAGTTATACGGTCAACGCCCCGGCGGTGCGCGCCGCGGTGGGCTACATCATGGGCCGCGAGTTGCAACTCGGCGACATGCGCATACACGTGACGAAAGCGGAGAGCGGCTGGGCGACCGTGGCCGCGGGCGCGCTGGACGGGAAACCGTTGGCCGAGTCCTCGAAGATTCTCGTAGTGGCCGTTGGCCGGGTCGAGAACTCGAACATGGGCTGGAATGCCGACAGGACATCGGTGGGAAGACACCTGGGCACAGCCCCTACCGTCGCCGAAGGCATTTCCGCCGTGCTCCGAATCCCCGGCGGCATGAAGGTCGCCGCATTGGACGAGGCGGGCAACCCCAAGGCCGAAGTGGCCTCCACCTTCCACGACGGCGCCCTCGAGTTTCAGATCGGCCCAGAACACGAAACCCTTTGGTACGCGGTGACGCCTGAGGACGACTGAAGAAGGAGGATTTCGAGGATGTTGCGATTGAAGATCGTCCAAAGATAAACTAAAGATGAGAGCGGAATGTTCCAGTTATTCTGACTGGCTTCCTGAACCATTGAAACTATATGGATTATCGGAATGCCGCGGCGGCGTGTTATCTGGAAGTAAGATCCGGAAGCGGGTATATCTGGAAACCACATAAACGAAGTTAGCCCGATATGGTGGGCACATTCGAAAAGGAGTTCAAACTTGGAGGAGATTGTCTGGAAGCCGTCGTACAGTGTTGGTGTTCCATCACTTGATGAGCAGCACAAACAGCTCGTAAGCATGCTCAATCTTCTGCTCTCGCATTCCGAGGCGACCGTTCGTTCGGAAGCGATCTCAGAGTTACTAACCAGGATGACGAAATACGCGCTCAACCATTTCAAGACGGAAGAAGAACTTATGGAGAAGTACGCGTACCCTGAATTGTCCGTTCATAAACAGGAGCATAAAACCTACCGGTTGAAAGTGGCGGCCTTATGCCAAGAGACAATGGACCACAAGGCATTGGTACCTGAGGAACTTCGCCAGTATCTAATGGGGTGGTGGATCAACCATATCCTGAAAACCGACATGAAGTACCGGTCCTTCTTCATGGAACGCGGTGTCACGTAGCGCGGGCTAACAACGGCATGCAGATGATGCCAAGGGTGTTGGCTGCATGGCGGGTGAAGACACGGCTACCGGCCCCGGCTGGCGCAGCCGTGTTATGATGGGGACAGGCTGCGGACCTGAGACACGGAGTTCGGCGTCTCCGAAGGACGCCGACGGAACAGCCCATGGCCCCAAACCAAGATCCCCATGGAGTCCGCCGCGATGCACATTGTGGTTTTGCTTCTGATCCAGGTCCATGGCGCGTCACCCGTCCCACACGTCTCGACAACGAGAAGCGATGCGAATCCGGCTTTGACGGCGCCTATCGAGGTCGGCGGCGAAAAGCAGTTGTTTGTCGATGGGAGGTTCTTCGATGAATCGGAGAACATTGCCCTGAAGGTCAACCCCGCGTTCAAGACCGGCGAAAAAAACCTCCAGGGAGACAAGCCGTGGGAGAACGCCACGCTCAACTGGTTCACCGTCATGGCGGACGACGGGGCGTACCGCATGTGGTACGAGTGCTACGACATCGAGGGCTGGCCGACGGGGGATGACACGTCGTTTTGCTACGCGGAATCTATTGATGGCCGCCATTGGACAAAACCGAATCTCGGCCTCTTCTCTTATCAGGGCAACACGGAGAACAACATCCTTTTCAGGATGGTGGGCCCGAACGACGCCCATTCGCGCGTGCACGGAACGGGCGTATTCAAGGACCCGGCCGCGCCTCCGGGAGCCCGTTACAAGGCGGTATCCCAGGGTGCGTTCACTTCCGAGCCGCCCCACCCCATCAGTTGGGGAAGCGGCAAGTCCTACTTGAACGTCGCCGGCATGTACTCGCCCGATGGCATTCGCTGGACGCGCCATTCCGAGTCCATCCTTCACGAAATGGCCGATAGCCAGTATTCATGCTTCTGGGACGACCGCCTGAACGCGTACGTGTTGTACGGGCGCGTCTCTGGCCGGGGCCGCGCCATTGGGCGGTCTGAAAGCAGAGACTTCACGCACTTTGAGAAACTCGAGTTGGTGCTCGAGGCCGATGCCAACGATCCCCCCAACAGCGACCTTTACAATCCAGCAGCCCTGAAGTACCCCTACGCCGCCGACGTATACCTGATGTTTCCCAGCCTGTATCAACACGGTCCGGATACGATCGACATCCGCCTTGCCGTCAGCCGGGACGGGATTCACTGGTCCTGGCCCGAACAGGACGTGCCGTTCATCCCGCTCGGCGGGCCTGGGACGTTTGACAGCGGTACGCTCTACATGGGACAGGGCATCCTGCGCGTGGACGACGAGCTTTGGCAGTACTACGGCGGCTCGCCGCTCCCCCACAACTACGAAGGAGGACTCGATACGCTCACGAAGCCCGGAAACGGCAGAACCTACAGCCGCGTCGTGACTCGCCTGGATGGCTTCGTCTCAGCCGAGGCGGATTCGCGAGCGGGTTTCTTCGTAACGCCACCGTTGGTCTATCACGGCGACACGTTGCGACTGAACGTCAACGTTCGCACGGGAGGCCGCGTCCTGGTCGGGCTGCTGGACGAGCATGATGGTCCCGTGCCGGGTAGGTCGGTTAAGGAGTGCGTCCCGATCACCGGCGATCATATCGATACCCCGGTCACGTGGAAAACGGGCGGCGACATCGGCGGCCAGGCCGGAAAACCCACCAGGATGCGCGTGGAGATGGTGAGCGCGAGTCTCTACGCCTTTCGCTTTGCTGTCGATCATTCGGGTACCCTCCCTGAGACCAAAACAGACGATCTGGTGGTCCAAGTCCTTCGGACGGTGACCGTTCTTGAGGCGGAAGAGGATCTGAATTTCCCGTGGGTTTTTCGCGGGCCGGGGGATTTTCTGGCCATGAACTGCTCCATCGGCCGGCACACGAAAACGGAGCGGGGCATGCAACTGATATCCCTGGACGACGGGGACACGTGGAAGGCGCCCAAGCAGCCCGTGGCGGGCGGTATGGCCACGCTTTTGCGCGACGGGCGGGCCGTCGCGTTGTCATGCTGGGGCCCCGAGGCGAATGCCGACGGCTCCTACCCGGCGAAGACCCTCTTTTATGCCCAAGGCGGCAGGGGGCCTGCCGAAGAAGTGCCTGCGGTGATAACGCTGCCGTTCGTGATGAAACCCCACTTCCACCGGAGCATCGTGGAGATTCCCGACGGCAGTCTACTCGCGACCATCTACGGCAAACGGGAAGGCGACACAAAATACACATCCGCGCTCGTGCACACCGAAGATGGGGGAAAGCACTGGGAGTTCCGATCGGTCATTGCACATTCCGAAGAAGTCGGAGCGGAGGGTTTTTGCGAGCCTGCGCTTGTCCGCTTGGCGAATGGGCATCTGCTCTGCGCGATGCGGGTCGGTGGGCCCTTGTACACCACGCGCTCCACGGACGACGGACGGACCTGGAGCACGCCGGAAGTCGTGGCCGACCACGGCGTGGACCCGGCCCTCCTCCTCATGAGCAATGGGGTTCTCGTGCTGAGCTATGGCCGGCCGAACGTGAGCCTGCTTTTTTCTTCAGATGGCGCCGGACGTGAATGGGGATCGCCCATGACGCTCTATCGGGGTCCCGGGTGCGCGTACACTTCGCTCGTGGAAGGCAACAATGGGGACTTGCTGGTCTTTTTCTCCCAGTCGGACTTCTCCGGCAACCCGGGGCCGGGTCCCCTGAACATGATGCGGCTCGCGCGGTTGTCGGTACGCCGCAAGTGAAACGGGGGAACGTAACGATCCTCACCGCCTCGATTTCCGCTAAGGGCTCGTATCAGAATAAGTTTGCTGTTTCCGCGCTCAGATTTGCGTCGGATTTGAGCGTGACGATTGAGCAAAACCGCAGGAATAGCCAG
>JAACEL010000257.1 GCA_011682535.1 Nitrospiraceae bacterium
CTTCTTGGAGGCTTGCTGTCGAATCTCTTCTTGACGGGACAACAGGATAAGCACGATTGAGTTGTGAACAGCGATTGTGCAGGAATCCAGTTTATCGGACAGGACATCATGTCAACGGTCATCTCGACCGCCCACCTGTCATCTCGACCGCAGGGAGAGATCTCGCCCCACCCCTCGCCAAGTCTTTGCACTGGATCAGTACGTAGACGAAGTACCGATATTCTCTGTGGCAAGAGATTTCTCCCTTCGGTCGAAATGACAAGTTATGCGCAAGTTTTGCTTCCAGCCCTGGATTCCCGCTTCGTGGGAATGACGGCATCGAAAGCGGGAAAAGCAAGACACCTGCACCTAACTCGAATGATCCATACGATTGGGCCTTGGACTTACAGGATGCAAACCATCCAGTTCATCCTGTCAAAAAGGGGGAAACGCGGCTCACTTGACTGGGTGCGCCTCAAACGTCACACTGCCCTATGGATGCCCCGCGACCCGCCGAGGAGGGCGCAGTGACCCCACCCAGCGATAAGGATCGCGCGTTCAGGATTCGTAGAAGGTTTCCCCTGTTCGCCGTGGCCGGGCTGATGCTGCCCCTGTCGTGGCTTTTGGCCGCGTTTCCCGCCTTTACCGAGAGCGTATACGCACAAAATGTGGGTTCCTGGTTGGCACGGGGGCTATCCATGGTCTCGGGTTTCTTCAAGTTCAGCCTAGCCGAGCTGCTCGTGCTCGTGCTCCTGACCTGGTCGGCGATTGCCTTCGGAACCGCCTCTTATCATGTCCTCCGGCGCCAGCGCCGCTTGCGCAATGCCTTGGCGGGAGGGCTGCTCAACCTGGCCACCGCGGCCTCCATCCTCGTGGCCCTCTTCTACGTGTGCTGGGGCTTCAACTACTCCAGGCCCGGCCTGATCGCGCGCATGGAATGGGACGCGTTTGCCACGAAGCTGCCGGACGACGAGGCCCTCGCCGAACTCGATCGCCTGTGTGAGGAACTGGTCGACGCGGCCAATCAAGCCTATTTCCAGGCGCACGGCTGCGAGGATCTGGGCCATCCCAGCACGATCGTCAACTCGCTGGAACACGTCGACGCTACGATCGAGCGCGCGTACGTCGAGACGGCCGAATGGCTGGGACTCTCCGAGGGGTTCGCCGCTCCGCGCGGATGCGCGAAGCCGGTGCTGGCTTCCAACCTGATGAGCTGGGCGCTCATTTCCGGCGTTTACAGTCCCTGGACAGGCGAAGCCAACTTCAACCGTCTTCAACCAGGTTTGGGACTCCCCCAAAGCATAGCCCACGAGAAGGCCCACCAGCGCGGTGTGACCAGCGAAGACGAGGCCAACTTCTTCGGCTACGTGGTTTGCGCCCATGCCACCGACCCGTATGTGCGCTACTCGGGCTATCTGTTCGTTCAGCGCCAGTTGCTCCGGGAACTGGGGAAAGCCGATCGCGATCGCGCCAAGGAACTCATCAAGAAGCGGTACTCCGGCGTGCAGCGCGATATTGATGCCGAGTACGAGTTCATACGGCGGCATGTCAGCCGTGTGTCTCAGGCCGGGGCTGCGGTCAACAACGCCTACCTGCGCGCCAATCGCGTCAAAGGCGGCATTCAATCCTACACTCAGAGCGCCTGGCTGGCGGTGGTGATGTCACGGTTCAACGGGGGCTCCTGTCTCGTCGGACCATCCCTGGACGCGCAGAACTCGGCGGCGTGTTCCTGGCTGGATTCCCCCAAATCGCCGGATAACTTCGCCGTGGCGCGCGGAGCAAGCTCAGCCTCGCCGGCAACTCGAGAGTGGTTTTCACCCACCTGGCGATGGCGTGGCTGAGCGTATCTCGCGTGTAACCAAGCTCTTCGGGCGCGCCACAATACGCTACCCGGCGTTCGGGGATTCCCCGGTGGCTTGAATGGCGCGTTCCGTTGCGCGGTCTTATTCTTCAAGCCACCACACGGAGCAGTCCCATGTCCGACCACAAGTTCAAATACGTATTCGGTCCCGCGTTATCACGGCGGCTGGGCCGTTCGCTGGGCGTCGATCTGCTGCCCTTCAAGACCTGCACCTATGACTGCACCTACTGCCAGCTCGGGCCCACCACCCATTGCACCGCCGAGCGCCGCGAATACGTCCCGCTCGAAGATGTCCTGACCGAGGTCCGCCTCAGACTCGCCTCCGGCGTGGCCGCCGATTGCATTTCCCTGGTCGGGTCGGGCGAACCCACCCTCTACGCGCCGATCGGCGAACTCATCGACGGGATCAAGTCGATGACGGACATTCCGCTCGTGGTCATCACCAACGGTTCCCTGTTGTGGGATCCTGACGTGCGGGACGGGCTCGCGCGCGCCGACCTCGTTATCCCGTCCCTTGACGCCGGTGACGAAGGGCAGTTCCGCCTGGTCAATCGCCCCGCCCCGTCGCTCCGGTTTGACACCGTCATCGACGGCCTCGTCGCGTTTCGCGACGAATTCCTCGGCGAGATCTGGCTCGAGGTGTTCCTGCTCGGCGGTTTGACCGCCGAAGACCCCGCCATGGACCGCCTGGCCGCCCACATCGGGAGAATCCGCCCGGACAAGGTACAACTCAACACCGTGGCCAGACCCGCGCCCGGCAGCGGTGTGACCCCCGTGCCCCGGGACGTCCTTGAAGCCTGTGCCGCGCGCCTGGGCCCCAATGCCGAGGTCATTGCGCGCTATGACACCGCCGCCGCCGCTTCCGGAGCGAGTGTTACCGCCGCCGATGTGCTCGGCGTGATCCGCCGCCATCCCTGCAACGCCGACGATCTCGCGCAAGGACTTGGCATTCACCGCAACGAGGTGCTCAAGCACGTCGGCGCCCTGCTCGAGGACGGCGCACTCGAGGTTGACGACCGCGACGGCGCCGCCTACTACATGGCGAAGAACGACTGACCGTTCCCGAGTCCGGATATCTCACCGGGTCAGCTTCAGCAGGCAGCCCCGCCCGGCGCAACCGGCCATCACGCACCCAACAAAAGGAAGAGGCGCATCCGTGCGCGTTTCACCCGCTCAGTCATCACGCAATCCTCCCATACGGATCGCATTATCCGCCCATTCTACGGGATAGTGATACGGAAACTAAGGGCTCGTGCTCCGCCGTCGCGCCTGCCGAAATATTTTTCTACGGGAATTGATGACCCCAGAAGCCTTCTAGCAAGGCGCTCTACCGGACAGCAATTCCGCTGCATTCCATTTCTTGAGCGTGGCCTTCGCCATCCCGAATTTGCCTTCGGCTCGTTCCGCCGCTAGAGTACGGTGCCATGGAATCTACACCGATGTACCGCCGCAGTTGCGACGACGTATTGGCCGAGTTGGGCGTTGCCGAAGCCACCGGGCTCACCGACGCTGAAGTACAAGCGCGTTTGGTGCAGCATGGACCCAATCAACTCCGGCAGCACGCCACCCGCAGTGCCTGGCTGATCTTGATCAGCCAGTTCAAGGGCCTCGTGAACGTGCTGCTCGTGGCGGCATCCACTCTGTCGTTTGTCCTGGGCGATCTGACCGAAGGTTTCGCCGTACTGGCCGTCATCGCCATCAATGCCGCCATCGGGTTCTTCACCGAGATCAAGGCCACGCGTTCGATGGAAGCCCTCCACAAGATGGGCAGCGTGAGCACCCGCGTACGCCGGAACGGACGCATCGGCGAGATACCCGCCGCCGATCTGGTGCCCGGCGACATCGTCGTCCTCGAAGGCGGCGACATCATCACCGCCGACCTGCGCATCATCGAGGCCTCCAAACTCGAGTGCGACGAGTCCGCGCTTACGGGTGAGTCGTTGCCGGTGTCGAAACGCACCGGCGCGTTCGATCAGGAAGTCGCCCTGGCCGACCGCCGCAACATGCTCTACAAGGGCACCGCCCTCACCCGCGGTTCGGGGGCGGCCGTCGTGCTTGCCACCGGTATGCACACGGAACTTGGCCAGATCTCGTCGCTGGTCGAAGAGGCCCAGGACGAAAGCACCCCCCTGGAGAAGAGCCTCGACGCCCTTGGACGCCACCTCGTGTGGATCGTGCTGGGCATCACCGTTCTCATCTGGGGCGTGGGCGTCCTGCGCGGCAAAGACGTGTACCTCATGCTTGAAACAGCCATCGCGCTGGCCGTCGCCTCCATACCCGAAGGGTTGCCCATCGTGGCCACCATCGCCTTGTCGCGCGGCATGATGCGCATGGCACGGCGCCAGGCACTCGTGCGGCGGCTCGCGTCCGTCGAAACCCTCGGTAGCACCAGCATCATCTGCACCGACAAGACCGGCACGCTCACCGAAAACAAGATGACGGTGAGCCGCGTCGACCTGCCCGGAGGCACATTCGAACGCCATACCCGCGGCGGCGGCGAGGCGACCTGGCAGGATGCCACCGGCGCGCCGGTCGTCTGGAACGAAGGCACGCCTATCCACGAAGCCTTCCGCATCGGCGTGCTGTGCAACAACGCTCTGTTCGAGCGCAAGGGCGACACCGTCGAAGAAGTAGGGGATCCCCTGGAGGTGTCGCTGCTCGCCGCCGGGCACGAAGCCGGGATGGAACGTCCCGACGTTGCCGCCCGCATGCCCGAGATTAAAGAGGATGCCTTTGACTCGATCACCAAACGCATGGCCACCTATCACCAGGACGGCGACTCGATCTACGTGGCCATCAAAGGCGCGCCCGAGGCCGTTATCGCTAGTTGCGGATGTCTCCTGACCTCCGATGGGAAGACCGTGCTGTCCGACGGCCTCCGCACCCAATGGGAGGAGAACAACGAGCAACTCGCCCGTGACGGCTACCGCGTGCTTGCGTTGGCGTGCAAGCGGGTCCAAAGCGTAGACGAAGACCCCTACGAGAATGCCGTCCTCGTCGGGTTGGTCGGCATGGTTGACCCGCCGCGTCACGACATTCGCGCCACCATCGAACGCTGCCGCCATGCGGGCATCCGCGTCGTCATGGTGACCGGCGATCAGGCGCCCACCGCCCTCCACGTGGGCGAGGCCGTCAGCATCCTCGAACCCGGCGACACGCGCGTCATGCGCGGACGCGACCTCAAGCCCTTCGACACCTTGTCCGAAGAAGAGAAGCGCTCACTGCGCGAGGTCAACGTGTTTGCCCGGGTGAGCCCGCGTCAGAAGCTCGATCTCATCGCCCTGCACCAGGCCGAGAACGAGATCGTCGCCATGACGGGCGACGGCGTGAACGACGCGCCTGCGTTGAAGAAGGCCGATATCGGCATCGCCATGGGACAACGCGGCACGCAGGTCGCCCGCCAGGCGGCCCACGTTGTCCTCAAGGACGACTCCTTCAAGACGATCGTCTATGCCATCCAGGAAGGCCGCATCATCTTCGGCAACATCCGCCAGTTCGTCGTGTACCTGCTGTCATGCAATATCGGCGAGGTACTCGTCATCCTGCTCGCGTCGTTGCTCAACACTCCGCTGCCCGTGTTGCCCCTGCAGATCCTGCTGCTCAACCTCGTCACCGACGTGTTCCCGGCCTTGGCCCTCGGCGTGGGCGAGGGTACCGAGCGCGTGATGGACCACAAACCCCGCCCCAAGGACGAAGCCATTGCCACGCCCAGACACTGGAAACTGATATCCGCGTACGGCGTCATGCTCGGCCTGTGCACGCTGACCCCCTTCTTCCTCGCCTACTACCGCCTCGGCATGGCGGAGGGCGCGTGCGTCACCGTGGCCTTCCTCACACTCGCCTTCAGCCAATTGCTCCACGTGTTCAACATGCGCGAAGGCGGCGCCAGCCTATTCGCCAACGACGTCACCCGCAACCCATTCGTTTGGGGCGCACTCGCTCTCTGCACCGCCATCTTGCTGCTCGTCGTCTATGTGCCCGCCCTCGCCCAAGTGCTTGGCACCGTGCCGCTCGGCGTGAAAGGCTGGGCGCTGATCGTCCCCTTCAGCATTCTGCCCGTGCTCCTCGACTTTGCCGCACGAGGACTCAGCGCGTCCAAGCGCTAACCCAGTCACTACACCCCCGCGGGGATAATGGGCAGTACGATGCGGGACTCGCGTAGCGCCCTGCGGTGCATGGTGATCGTCGGCGCCACGTTGTCCTCCGCATCCGGCTTGTTCGACGGACTCAGCTTCGGATGCAATGGGAAGGTCGGATAGTCGGCACAAGCGACGCTCACCCGGATCCGATGCCCTTTGCGGAACACCCACGAGGTCGGGTTGAGGTCGATCACAAGTTCCACCACGGCGTCGTCGGCGAAAATCCGTGGATTGTAGTCGGCCTTCTCGAATCCGTGCCAAGGCAACTCAGGCTTCACGTCGATCTTATGCTTGCCGCGCCGGATCATCAGGTCATTGTCATGCAGTCCGGCAAACCCGGCCCGCAGTTGACCCTCCGTTATCAGCAGGGCCTCGTCCGTCTCGTCAACGTCCTCGAGGTAGACGTAGAAATCGCCGTCTTCGGCCGTCGACGAGATCCACAGATGGACAATGGGATGCCCGGTAACTTCCGTGTTCGACTCCATCGGGCTTGACGTGTACACGAGGCATTGTTCGGCCTTGTCGGTGCGCATCGGCGGAGTCAACGGCGAACGCATGCCGATGCCCACATACCGGTTTCCTCGGTTCTTCGTGTAGCTCGAGTCGTGCGTGAAATCGGCCGTGTATGTGTCGAACCCATCGCCACTCTGCGCCGGACTGAGGGCGTTGTCCGCCGCGAAGTAATAGGGCGTAAGCACTTGCCGGGCCAACGGCCACTCGTTTTCCATGCGCCAGCCGCCGCCGTGCATCACATACAGGCAGATAGGCGGCTCCGTGTCGATGCCGTTCTCGATGCCCTTCAGGTAGCGGTCGTAGAAGCGCAGGTGTTCGGTGAGGTAAAGGTCTTCCGCTTCCGCGGGGCTCAGGCCCAGGTACTGCCAAAACGGCCCCGACGTGAAGTCGTGATACGAGGGCGCGACGACCAGTTTCGACGGCGTGCTCTCGGCCATGGTGCAATACAACTCGAACGTACCGCGGGCAAACGCGTCGAACCAGCCGCCGGAGTGATACACCGGGATGCCCGAGCGGCTGACGCCGGGCACGTAAGCGCTCGGGCTGAGGTCGTACATCGTATATTCGTTCAACGGACAGGGCGCGTCGAGGAACGGCGACTTGCGCGCCCAATCCACGTACGTGTAGTTGCCCTTCTTGTGCGCCATCGTCGCTTCGTAGTACACATGCTTGCGCTCCGCGCCGTCGGCGTACGTCGGCGGGAAGCCGTCGTCCAGGAAGGTGCCGTTCCCATTCACGTCCACTGGGATCTCGTCGTGAAGCTCCCCGTCGCCATCTTCGTCCACCACCGGTTTCGTCGGCTTCACGCCGTAGGCGGGCACGTACATGTTGAACCAGATCATCCCCATGTAAGCGCTGAAGTCCTCGAAAAAAGCTTGCAGGAATATGCCGCCGGGGTAGGCTTCGCCCGTGTATCCGTCCAGCGGAATGCACTCCGGCATAATGCACTTCAACGCCCGTGGCGCCCGCGCGGCCGTCGCCATCTGCGACCACCCCAAGTACGACGATCCTTTCATGCCCACGTTGCCGTCGCACCACGGTTGCTCGGCGATCCAGTCCACCAGTTGCAGCCCGTCACGACTGAGGCGCGGCATGAAATCCAGCAGCCAACCCGTCGACGCGCCCGTGCCCCGCATGTCGGCTTTCACCAGCGCGTAGCCGTGCGACAGAAAGAACTTGCCTTCTTTCCGCCCGGTGATGTCGCTTACCTTCCCCGTCTTGGGATCGATCGTCGAGCGCTGGTAGGGCAGGTACTCCAAAATGACGGGAAACGACTGGCGTTCGGGGCCCCCAGCCGGAAGATGGATGTCTACGGCGAGTTGCTCGCCATCGGACATGCTGGCATAGGCCGAGAACGTGGTCGAGGAGGCATACTCAGGGCTCGTGTAGCCTGAGTACTCGAACGGCTTGCTGACCTTGTCCGGGGAAGCGGCCTCTTCACTCGACGCGGGGCCCGCAAGAACCGCAAGCGCAACAGAAAACAATAAGGCGAGTCTACACATCGTGTCTGTCCTCTCAAGATCGGTCCCAGTAGTCAGGGTTCCCGGCGGGATCATTGGCCGCCACCCGAAGAGAGTAGCGTATTCGGGTTCCACGGCTCAACGAACTGGAAACGCATTCGCGGTGGGCGAGGCTACTTGCTCTCATGCACCATGCGGCGGTTCTTGGCGTAGTCGTACAATTTCTGGCGCAGCATCCGCCGGCCGCGGAACAGGCGCGACATCACCGTGCCCAGCGGACAGCCTACCGCTTGGGCAATCTCCTTGTACGACTTGCCCTCCAGGTCTGCCATGATCACCGCAGTCCTGAAATCGCGGGGAAGGGACTCCACCGCGTTCTTCACTTCGTCGTCCAGCAGTTCCAACAAGTCGGGACTCTTCGCCACCAGAGCCGGATTGAGAATCGTGCCCTCCGCCGTCTCGGACCCCGTCAATTCCACGAAATCCGGACGGCGCACCTTGCGGCGATAATCGTTGATGAACGTGTTGCGCAGGATGGTCAGCAACCACGCCTTGATGTAGGTGCCGTCCTTGAAGCGGTTATGAAAGCGCAGGGCCTTAACCACGGTGTTCTGGGTCAGATCCTGCGCATCGGTGGGATTGCGCGTCAGGCGCAACCCGACGGCATACATCACGTCGAGGTGTTCAAGAACCTGCGCCTCAAACTCTGTCGAGCGCCTACCGCCTTCGCCCATTCTTGCACGCATCGCGGCCTGTCCCCCCAAGTCGTTCGCTCGGATACTGCCTGCGTTCCCAACGCCGTCCACTCAGAGACGCGCCGGTAACACTATGTCACCCCGTAGTCATACTAGAATAGAACATCCACTTCTTAGAACGCAATCATAGCATCTCCTAAGTCTTGCCGTCAATGGCTTTTCTGGGTCCCGGGACGTTCCCGGGCGTCCGGTTCCTCCTACCGGAGCCGCCGGTTCCTCAACGTTGAACCTTGACGGGAATGCGCTCAAGAGTCTACTCTGTTTGAATTCAATCGCACCGGCGTTTCGCGCGGATGGTAGTTCCGCGCAGCTCCAGCGA
>JAACEL010000258.1 GCA_011682535.1 Nitrospiraceae bacterium
TGGCATTCCTCGCGGCACACGGCACACGTATCGAGATGGGCATTCAGAGCGGCGCGCGCCTGCTCATCCAGCTCACCGGCGATCAGCGCCATCCGGTCGCGCTCGTATTTTTCACAGGGGTTCTTGATCAAAGCTCTTCCTTACAAGAAGCGAACTTCTTACGAAGTCCAGCCAATATCCGATGTAACTTTGTGCGCACAGCGCCTTCGGTGCTGCCGACAATGCCGGCGATCTCGCGCGCCGGCATCCGCTCGAAAAACCGCAGCACCACGATTTCCCGCGCTTCGTCGCCTAAGGTGCCCAACGCACGCTCCAGCAACTCACGCCGCTCGGAGACCATCATCAACTCGTCGGGCCCTTCGCCGGAGAAGCGCAGCACTTCTCCGCTTTCCGCGCGGGAACTGCTGGCGTACTCCTCCAGCGTCTCCATCGAAACTGTTTTCTTGCGCTTCAACTCGTTCAAGCACAGATTGCGCGAAATGCACAGCAACCACGGCTTGAATTTGCGCGAGGTATCGAAGCGCTCGCGCGCGGTGTACACCCGGATGAAGGTCTGCTGGGCCATGTCCTTGGCCACGTCGACCGTCTTCACGTAGTGTAGGCAGAAGCGGAAGATATCGTTCTGATATCGACGCACCAACTCTGCCAAGGCACTCTCATGCCCATCCCGCAGCTGCGCCATGAGCGCTTCGTCTGTGTGCCCTTCAGCGCTCAAGCAGCTCTCCGAACCTCCGAACATGCTGTCACCGTGTGGTTTGCACCGTCCGGCACCCACGTTCTGATATAGATACAATCCAACGCTATAAACATCACACTCTCAACAGGTTTTGCCTCACCAGGCTTTGGTTACACCCCGCGAAGCCTTTCCACGAGGGGCGTAAGGCATTGTAGGGGAAACATTTCGAAAACCGCAACCCTACCCGCCACCCGATCCCCTCAGCCCTCCCGCGGCTAGGTCCGGGCACTGGCTTTTCCATTCCCACTCGTGCAGAATGGACGTTCGTACGGTGGTTTTATTCGCGGCCTGGGGCGCGGAATTGCCGGCTCTTCCGACGCGCGCCCCGATCCGCCGGAACGGAAGGAGAACGTCATGCGCAACGGTCTACTCGTCGTGTCTTTCACATGTCTGCTGACGGCCGTGTTCGGAACGGCCATCGCTGACGAGAACCGGCTGCTCCTGCGCGATGGGTGGACCCTCCGTTCATCGACAGGACTGGGGGCGGACGGCGTGGCGCTGTCGCAGCCCGGCGGCGACAGTGAGGGCTGGCTCCCCACGACGGTGCCGTCCACCGTGCTGGCCGCCCTGGTCGACAACGGCGTCTACCCGGACCCCTACTACGGCGACAATCTCAAAAAGATCCCCGGCTTCCAGAAAGGGCGCTGGCTGGTGATGGAGAAGGACAGTCCTTTCTATCCTTCGTGGTGGTATCGCACGGAGTTCAAGACGCCCGCGCACTTCGCCGGTAAGCAGATCGTCCTCCATCTGGACGGCATCAACATGCGCGCCAATGTGTGGCTCAACGGCCAGCAACTGGCCGACGACCAAACCTGCGTGGGCATGTTCCGGCGATTCGAGTTTGACGTCGACAAATTGCTCCGCCCCGGCGAGGCCAATGCCCTCGCCATCGAGATCACCGCGCCCGGGCACTTGCCTGAGAAGAGCTACCGCTCTAAACAGGTCGAAGCCACCACCGGTTGGGACGATCACAATCCCCAGCCGCCGGACCTCAACATGGGACTCTGGCGCGACGTGTACCTCACCGCCACCGGTTCGGTCGCCCTGCGCCACGCCTATGTCGACAGCGGCCTCGACCTGCCCGGTCTCGACAACGCCCACCTCACCGTCGAGGTCCATGCCGTCAACAAGACGGCGGAGCCCATCACCGGCATGCTGTCGGGCGCGATCGAGTCCATCGCCTTCTCGCAGGAGGTCGTCCTGCGCCCCAACGAGACCAAAGTCGTCCGCTTCACTCCCGACGCGTTCGAACAGCTCAACGTAGCCAACCCACGCGTGTGGTGGCCGTGCGACCTCGGCGCACAGGAGCTGTACGACGCCACACTGTCGTTCTCCGTCGACGGCGCCGTCTCCGACACGGCGGCCACACGCTTCGGCATCCGCGACGCCGACACCTACATCAACGACGAAGGTTGGCGCGGCTACCGTATCAACGGCAAGAACGTCCTCATCCGCGGCGGGGCCTGGATGACGAGCGACATGATGCTGCGCCTCACGCATGGGCGTTACGAGGCCCTCGTGCGCTACGCCAGGGAAGGCCATCTCAACATGCTGCGGTCGGAAGGTTTCTCCATCCGCGAAACAGAGGACTTCTACAACCTGTGCGACGAGTTGGGCGTGATGGTCACCCAGCAGATCTTCGGACGCAGCATCCCGGACGAAGATCTCGCCATTGCCTGCATCGAGGACATGATGCTGCGCGTGCGCACGCATCCGAGTCTCGTCCATTTCCTCGGCCACGATGAAACCTTCCCCACTGAGCGCCTCGACAAGGCTTATCGGGATCTCATCCGCAAACACTCGGTGCGCCGGACCTACCAGCCGCACTCGGGCGCGTTCGATATTGAAGACCGGTTCAAGACCGGCGGCACGCGCACCGGCAGCCTGCAGGTCTGGACTTACGCGCCCCCCAACCACTACTACGTCAGCCCCTTCACCGGCGCGTGGGGCTTCGCTCAGTCCGGCGGTATCGGCGGCATTTTCGCCCCCATCGAAAGCCTCCGCCGCATGATGCCCGAAGACGCCCTCTGGCCGCCGTGGAGCGAAACGTGGTCGTTCCACACCGTCGCCCAGGGCGCCAAGTACTTCAACCCCGTGCTCGACGCCATCCGCGAGCGCTACGGCGAACCTACGGACATCGACGACCTCATCCGCAAGGGCTCGCTGCTCAATTACGCCAGCGCCCGCGGCATGTTCGAGGCCTATGGCCGCAACAAGTTCTCGGCCCTGGGCATCACCACGTGGAAGTACGACGCGGCATGGCCCGCCGCACAAACGTGGCAGTACATCGACTACTATCTCAACGCCACCGCCGCCTATCACGGCGCGAAAAAGGCCTGCGAACCCCTCCACGTCCAATACGCCTACGACGACCAAACCGTCTACGTCGTCAACAACCACTACCGCGATTGGAAGGGCCTAAGCGTCTCGGCCAAAGTGTACGACATCGACCTCAAAGAGTGTTTCTCCAAGGTGGCTACGCTCGACGTGCCCGCCAACGGTGTCGCCAAGTCGATCGCCGTCGGCGTGCCCGAGGGCGTGTCGACCGCCTACTTCGTCAGCCTGAAACTCGAGACCGCGGACGGCAAACCCGTCACCGACAACTTCTACTGGCTGTCCACCAAGCCCGACATCGGCAACAAGGACGACGACCGCTTCCGCTACCCCGAATCCGTCGCCGACCTGACCGGGCTGAACGATCTGCCTGCGGTGAAGCTGGATGCGACCGTGCGCGAAGTCGCTGCGGAGCGCGTGAAGGTCGCGGTCGCCAACCCGTCTGAGAACCTGGCCTTGTTCATCCGGCTGACCCTCGAGCACGGCGAGGGCGGACCGGTGGTGGCCCCCGCCTACTGGGACGAGAACTACTTCGCCCTGCTGCCCGGGGAACGCCGGGAAGTGGTGGTACGGTTCCCGCCGCAAGATTGGGCCGGGGCGGCGCCATCGGTGAAAGTGGACGGCTGGAACATTGAAGCATCGAGAGCGGTGGGGCCGGGGAAGTGACCGCCCCGCCACTGGGCGCAAGGAGAATGGCCATGGATGTGTCTCTGTACCTCGTGACCTCAGTGTTGCTTGGCGCGGCATCGGCGGCCGCGGCGCCACCGCCGTTCCCGCGCGTGCAGGCCGTCCCCGTGCCGGGCCGGCAGATCGCATTCGAGATCGACGGCACGGAGGCTGCACGTTATCACTATGATGCGAGCTATCACCGGCCTTTCGTGTTCCCCCTGATCGGCCCGGCCGGTCGGCCTCTCACGCGAATCACCCACCCGCATGATCCCGACGGCCACGGCCATCACCTCTCGATTTGGGTGTCCCACCGTTCCGTCAACGGCGCGAATTTCTGGGAAGACGGCACAGCCCGGATCGTGCATGAGGGCATCGAGAAGATCGAGGATGGGCAAGACTCCGCCGCGCTCACCGTGCGCAACGTCTGGCGGAACGGCGATGGCGTAGACGTGCTCAAAGAGCGGCGCACGATGCGGCTCTGGGCGCTACTTGATGACGAACGCTACCTTGACGTCACGCTCGAACTCACACCCGCCCAAGACGCCGTCACGTTCGGCAAGACGCCTTTCGGTTTCATGGCGTTCCGCGTCGCCAAGACAATGGGTGTCCATGACGGCGGTGGTACGATCCGCAACAGCGAAGGCGGGGTCGACGAGAAGGAAATCTTCTGGAAACAGGCGCGCTGGGTGGACTACACCGGCCGCGTCACGCCCGGCGAAGAGAACGGCCTGACGCTGTTCGACCACCCGGAGAATCCCCGGTCCCCCGCGCATTTCCACGTCCGCAACGACGGTTGGGTGGGCGCGTCGTTCACCTTCGAGTTTCCCTATGAGTTGAGGGCCGGGGAAACACTCACGCTGCGCTACCGTCTGTACGCCCATGGCCCCCAGGCCACATCGGATGCAATTGACGAACACTGGAAACGCTTCGCCAAAGAATAGGGGAGTTGCGATCATGTCGAGAATACAATGGGTATGTCTGGCCGCGGGACTCAGTTTGCTGGCGCAAGGTTGCGCCACCAAGGCCCCATCGGAACGCAAGCGGGGGCTGACTCTCGCGCGCGGCGGCGCGTCGGAATTTGCGATCGTCGTCGCCGACGACGCGTCGCCTTCCACGCGCTACGCCGCGGAGGAACTCCAGCGGTTCCTTGAAGAGATCACCAGCGTGAAGCTCCCGATTCACTCCGATGCGGAGCCACTCATGGCCCACGAGATCGTGATCGGGCAAAACGCGCACCTGGATGCTCTGGGCACGTCCATCGACTTCGGCGCCCTCGGCGACGAAGGCTACGTCATCCGCACCGTGGGCCCCCATCTCGTCATCGCGGGCGGCGACCTGCGGGGTAACCTCTACGGCGTCTATGGCCTCCTGGAAGACCACCTCGGGTGCCGTTGGTTCACGCCCGAGGTCAGCCGCATTCCCAAACGCAAGCGTCTCACCCTCCCGCCGCTCGACGACGTCCAAGTCCCCGTGCTCGAATATCGTGAACCTTTCGTCATCGACTGTTTCGATGGAGACTGGTGCGCGCGCAACCGCGTCAACAGTAGCTCCGGCAGGCTCGAGGAGAAACACGGCGGCAAGGTGCGTTTCGGCGCGGGCATGTTCGTTCACACTTTCAACACCCTCATCCCACCCGATCAGTACTTCGACGAACACCCCGAATACTTCTCCGAAATCGATGGCAAACGCATCAAGGACCGCACACAACTCTGTTGCACCAACGAAGACGTGGTGCGCCTTTGTACGGAGAGGATGATCGAGCGCATCAAGGCCGATCCGGGCGCCTTCGTCTACAGTCTCTCGCAGAACGACTGGCACAACCAATGCCAATGCGCCCGTTGCCAGGCCCTCGCGGAGGCCGAGGAGTCGCAGATGGCCCCCGTGCTCCAGTTGGTCAACCGCGTGGCCGAGGCCGTCGAGCGTGAATACCCCGACAAGGCCATTGAAACGCTCGCCTATCAGTGGACGCGCAAAGCCCCGAAGACCATGCGGCCGCGTCCCAACGTGATCGTCCGCCTGTGCAGCATCGAGTGCTGCTTCATGCACCCCCTGGCCACGTGCGACTCGCCCCAGAACGCCGCGTTCCGCGAAGATGCCAAAGCTTGGGCGAAGGTGGCCGACCGCCTGTGGGTGTGGGACTACGTCACCAGTTTCCGCCACTTCCTGTGCCCCTTCCCCAACCTGCGCGTGCTCGACGACAACATCCGTTTCTTCATCGACCACAACGTCGTGGGCATCTTCGAGCAGGACAACTACAAGTCGGTCAATGGCGAACTCTCGCCCCTCGGCGGCTACATCATCGCCAAGTACCTCTGGAATCCCCACTATGACGAAGACACCGCCATCAACGAATTCCTCAAAGGCGTCTACGGCAAGGCGGCCAAGCCCATCCGCCGCTATATTGACCTGCTCCACGACAGGGTCGAGGCGGAGAATCTACACACGAATATCTGGATCGGCCCTGTCGAAGCCCGCTATCTCGACGACGCCATCCTGGCCAAATCCGATCGCCTGTGGGACAAAGCCGAAGCGGCCGTCGCCGGCGATTCCGACACCCTCGAACGCGTCCAGACCGCCCGCCTTTGCGTCGAGTACGCCCAGATCGAGCGCAACCGCAATTCGGCCTTTGTGCATACCGCGGCCGGAGCGAACGCCTACATCGTCAAGCCAGACCCCGCCTTCGTCGATCGCGTGAAGCGGTTTTTCGAGGTCGCCCACCGCGCCAACGTCACCTGGATCGACGAATGGCGCGTCACCCTCGACACATACGAGGCCGGTTTCCAGGATCTGTTCGAAGCCAAGGAACAGACCGTGCCCATGCAGCAGCCGGTCGAGGTTGCGGAGCGCACGCCCGGCCTCAGCTACGCCTATTATGAAGGCTCTTGGAAGAAGCTCCCGGACTTCGCCACACTCACCCCCGTCGAAACCGGCGAGGTCGACACCATCACGCTCGATCCCCGCAAACGGGACGAGAACTACGCCTTGCGTTTCACGGGATATCTGCGCATCCGGCAGACCGGTGTCTACCGCTTCTACACCCATTCGGACGACGGCTCACGGCTGTACATCGGCGGCACATGCGTTGTCGACAACGACGGCGTCCACGAACCCCGGACCCAAGCGGGTACCGCGGCTCTGACGAAGGGGCTCCACCCCATCACCATCGAGTACTTCAACAACCGCGGCCCCGGCGAACTGAGCGTCACCATCCAACGCCACGGCCGCGCACAGACGCCCATCTCACCCGGAACGTTGTCGCGAGTGCAGCCGTAGCGCTTGCGCGTCACTCCACCCGAATCATCTCTCATAGCCTCCGCGCGGCAAGCTCGGCCTCGCCGAGGGCAATTACACCGATCTCAACGGCCTCTTGTTCTCCGGCGGCACAGACGACTGCGACGCCGGCTACTTCTATATCGAGACCTCCATCCGTTTCTAAGCCGCTGGCCTTTTCTGGATCCGCAG
>JAACEL010000259.1 GCA_011682535.1 Nitrospiraceae bacterium
CTGGAAAGCGAGCAAACAGGCCCATGGCCTATCCGAAACGTTGGTCTTTTCCGATGATCGGTCCGAGACTCAGTTTGTTTAGGACAGCAGTGATTCCACACTTTAATTCCACCTTAATTCACTGGGCGACGGGTCCGGCCCCTTCCCGTCGGCCGACCGAAGGGCTGGCGGAAGAAGAAGAGCAAGTCACCGAAGGGGGCGGGGGGCCGGTGAGGACGGGCCTTTGGTGGAGTGGCTGCAATTTCTTGGCGATCGCCGCGGAAACGCGGGGACAGTCCCGTCTGCGCTCGCTTCTCGCTTCGCTTGGGACAATCCCCGGTTTTGCTTGGATGTGCCGGGCATGGGGAGCGTGAGATCGGGGAACTTTCCGTTCGTGTCTTGTTTCGCCGCGGACCGATGGGCTACACTCAGGCCTCCAGTCTGGGCTGACTGGGAGGCTCGCTCCCATTGCGGGAGGGGCGCGATGGATTCAAGGAATTCTTCACGGCAATCGAACTGAGGGATCCCCCATGGGCATTGGCGATCAAGGCAAGAGCGTCGAAGAACGGCGTCCGCCGCGCGAAGGCATGCTCGACCCTCAGCTCTCTTTTGCCGTGTCCGGGATATCGGCTCCGCGGCCCATCACCACCATCCTCAAACGCGATGGTCACGAGGAAGCCTTCGAGAAGGCCAAGATCGCCGAGGCCATCCTGCGCGCCGCACGCGCCGCCGACGCCAGCGACCCCGATCGCGCGGCCAGTCTCGCTTCGGGCGTCGCCATCTACCTCGCTAAGGAACTCGATGGCCAGGCGCCGACGGCCGACCACGTCGCGGCGGCGGTCGAGAGAGTGCTGATCGAAATGGGGCACGCCCGGGTTGCGCTGGCGTATGCCCGTTACCGCGAACGGCGTGAACGCACACGCCGGCTCCGGCGCCGCGATCCGCAAGCCGTGCTGAATGGTCTGTCCGACGCCAGCCGCGCCCGCGCCATCGGTGCGCAGGCCGCCTTCTTCGTGCGCACGAGTGCGGAGAACGTGGCCGAATGGGACCGGAAGCGTATCGTGGAAGCGCTGGTGCGTGAGACGGGCCTGGACACCGAGACCGCCGGGCGCATCGCGCTCGAAGTCGAGGAACAGATCCGCCGGGCCGGTGTGCAGACCCTGACGGCGCCGCTGGTGCGCGAACTGGTGAATGCCAAACTCATCGAACACGGCCTGGAAGCGCATTGGCGGCGCCACGCCCGCCTCGGCGTGCCGCTTTACGACGCCGAACGCATTATCCGCGGTCTCGACGCGGAAGCCGCGCCTGTGGACCCTGAGGCCACTGGACGCACGTTGGCCAAGGCGGTGAAGCGCGCGTTCGCACTCGACCAGGTCTTCTCCGAAGAGACCGCGGCCGCCCATGTGCTGGGCGATTGCTACATCCACGATCTCGCCAGCGCCGACCGGCTGCACAGTCTGGCGCCATCGCTCGGGGCCGTCGCCCGATTCGGGATCGGGGTGCCGGGCGCGCACACCTTCGCCGAGCCTCCGGCCCGCGCGGACACGTTGCTGGCGCAAATGGTCAACGCCAGCGTGGCCCTTCAGGCCCATTGCACGGGTGTGGTCTGTTGGGATGCGCTCAACGTCTTCTTTGCGCCCTTCCTCGATGGCCTCGATGAACAGGCCCTGCGCCAGATCGCGCAGATGGCGATCTACGAATACGCCTACCGCGCTGCGCTTGGGGGCGACCCCAGGCTTCATACGGAGATAGACCTTTGCTGGGAAACGCCCTCGTGGCTGGCGGACGCCGAGGCTATCGGCCCCGGCGGCGCGGATACGGGACGCGTCTATGGCGACTATCTCCACGTCGCGCAGCGGTTCGCGTGGATGTTGGTCGACATACTCCGGGAAGGCGGCGTCGGCGGTGTGACCTTCCCTGCGCCCACGCCGGTGGTGCGGCTGACGCCGGCGTTCTTTCGGGCGGCCGGGCACGATGCGTTCCTGCATCACGTGTCCGAAACCGCGGCCGCGCGCGGCAACATTCACTTTCTGCTCGATCGCGACGCGTGGTTGACCGAAGGCCTCGAGCCGTGGGAAATGCGGGGCGCCGCCGTGCAGCGCGTCACGCTCAACCTGCCCCGCATGGCCTATCGCGCCCGCGACGAAGATCATCTGTTCCGCGAATTGGAGCGTGTGTTGGAAACCGCGGTGCGAGCCCATGGCGAAAAGCGCGATTTCGTTGAGAGCCTGCTCGCGCTGAACGAGGTGGGGCCGCTGGGGTTGCTGGCCACGCGGCGCGGGGGACGGCCCGCTCTCGACATGCACCGCGCGAGTTACCTGGTGGGCCTGACGGGACTCAACGAGTGCGTGCAGGCCTTCACCGGCGGAGAGATCCACGCGGACGACAATGCGCGCGCCTTGGCGCTACGGTTGACCGAGCGTGCCGCGGCCCTGTGTGCCGAATGGGGAGAACTGCTCGACCTGCGGCTGGAGCCGGCCCTGACCTCGGACGCCACGGTCAACCGCAGGTTCGCGGCGCTCGATCTCGACAGCTATCCCGAGGCCGCCTCCGTCGTCAAGACCGATCCTGCCACGCATGACTTGTTCTACTCCGCTGGCGCATGCCTCAGCCCCGAGGCCGGGCTGAGTCCGGTCGAACGTGCCCGGATCGAGGGCTTGTTTCACGTTGCCGCACCGGCTGAGGCCCGCACGGAGGTTTGCATTGGCGACACCGCCACCTCGGCGCGCGCCATTGGCGATTTCCTGAGCAAGACTCACCACCACACCGGTTGCCGCCGGGTGGTGGTCTCCGGCTGAGACCTTCCTTGCGGATCCGCACCACGCATGGACGCTTTCCGCAAAAAGAACGCGGGCGGCTGCGTCCCTTTCGGTGCAGCCGCCCGCGTGGCAATATACGAGTGTCTTAATCAGGTGCCGATATTGGAAATCTCGGCGAATTCCCGGGTGACGGGGAACGTCTCGCTCGGGTAGCGCAGGAACTGGACATGCCCGTCCATGAACAGCACGTTCGAGCCACCGGGAATGTGGTTGAAGTCGCTGACGCTCGTGCTCGTCACGTCCCACATCACCGCCAGCTCCGACTGGGCTGTCGCCGACGCCGCCGGATTGTTGATGTCCGTGATGAAGAAGCGTTCGATACCTTCACGCAGACGTCGCAACTCCAGTGGGCCCAGCACCGGATGGGAAAGCGTGTGGTCCTTGTCCGGCTCGTAGAAGATCACGATGAGTTCGCTCAGCAGATCCATCATATTCATGTTGGGATCCCAGCCCTGGAGCCACGAATTGTCTCTGATTGCGAAGCCAAGATAGATATACGAGGTGTCGCCTTGCTGGGCGATCTTCACCAGGTCGAGTTGGCCATACAGCGGGTCACCGACGGCAACGGGGGGAGAACTGCCCGAGTCGTACACCCAATTTTGGCCCGTGTTGCCCTCGGGCTCGAAGACCACTTTGCCTTCGGAGTCCGACGGGCACAGCATTGCGCCGTAGTCCGTCAGGTACTCGGGATAGATGGCCGCGGGTTCGGGCGTGTAGCAATACTCACTGGTCACAGTCAGCGCCGCCTTCGGCGGGAACTTCTCGCCCGGCGCTTCGTTTGAGTACATCTTTAACATGAGGCCCATTTGCTTGAGATTGTTCTGGCACGACGCGCGGCGCGCGGCTTCCCGTGCCCGGGCAAGCGCCGGAAGCAGGATGGCTGCCAGGATACCGATGATGGCGATAACAACAAGCAATTCGATTAGAGTAAAACCAGATTTTCCTCTTTGCATGAACAATTCCTCCGTTAGTCCGATCTACACTTCCATCTCGCTGCCGGCGCAACAGGCGCGAGCAACATGCGCCATTATACGCTATGATTCCGGATCTTGCCGGGGTTTCGTTAGGATAGGTTGAGTATCCGGGCTTGCTCTGCGCGGTTACTGCAATCCGGAATGCCCCGTCCTTTGGGCGGGGTCAGAGATGCCGGCTCAGCCTCACCGATAGGTTCGAGCCTCGGATGTGAGGATTGCTTAAGAACAAATCGCTTAGTGGAAATCGCGGTGGCGAAGCCACGAAACGGCCGACAATGCCACGTCCTATGGGCGTGGTTAGGCCGTTTCGAGCGATTTTTTCACTGCGCCGCGGCCGCCTTGGGCACGACCTCGTCGTAGTTGGGCGCGGTCTGCTCGGCGGGTGTTTTTTCCTCCAACAGCCAGTTGAACGCGTCCACGATGCAGTTCTGGAAGTTGTCACTCTCCCAGACATCCTCGCGATGCCCCATCCCGTTGAAGTACACCTTGCCCTTGCCGTACGCGCTGCACCAGACCATCGGATACGGCGCCAGGTCATAGTCCTTCTGGTTGGCGCCCTCGCCGCCCGGATCCATCAGCGCCAATACATGTATCGACTCGGTGTTGACGTTGCGGAACAGATACCACTCTTCCTTGGCGTTCCAGACCGGCGGTAGACGCTTCATGGCGGGGTGTTCGGCGTCGACGACCTTGAGGGCGCCCACGAATTGCGCGCCATGGCCGCGGAACTCTCCGCCCACCATCTGGATATAGGGCGTCGCCTCGCCGCGCGGCGGCGAATGAAACGTGTCGGAACCCGAGTGGAACGCCGCAAAACGCCCGCCTTTCTTGATCCACTTCAGCAGATGATCGACGCCCTTGGCGTCCATGACCGGAGCCCGATCTTTGCCGCGCTGCGTCGGATCGCCTTGGGTGAAGAACACCACGATGTCGTAGTTCTTGAGGTTCTGCGCGTTGATGGCGCTGGCATCCTTCGTCTCTTCGAAGAGCATGCCGTTGTCTTTGGCCAGTTTCGCCAGGATGCGCCCCGAAAAACTCGGCGCGTCGCCTTTCCGACTCACGACGCTGTGCTCGAACCCTTGCGACTTCGTGAGATAGAGGATGCGGATGTCTTTGGCGAACGCTCCCGGCGCACCCAGTGCCATGCTGACCGCGATGATGTTTACTGCAACGACGAGTTTGCTCATGGGACCCAATCTCCTTGCTGTTCAACGTGCCGGATCCATCCCCCGCCCAAGGGGACATGGCCAGACGTAGCATAGCCGTCGGCGCGGAGCGGGTCAACCTGGAGCCGAAGCCCCGTCGAGGAGAGCAGCGGGAAGACCTAATGGCTGTCCCTAGGTTTTTCCTGTTCGTGTCCGCCAGGATCCACGCTGACGTATCGGCCGGGTGAATTGTCCTGATCGCGGGCGTTCTGTTAGTCTTTCGACCGGTTCTGGCGCAAGGCCTGAGGAGAACAGCGTGGTTGAAGAGAGCAACCTGCGCGGTCAGCCGTGGGCGGTATCGCTGCACGGCGGGCACAGCGGCGCGTATTGCGATCACGCGGCGGGCACGCTGCGTGAGACGATCGAGGCGGCCGTCTTGCGGGGATACCATACGATCGGTGTCGCCGAGCATGCCCCCCGGACGGAATCGCGCTATCTCTATCCCGAGGAAATCGAGATGGGATGGGATGTGGCCAAGATCGCGCAGGATTTCGAGGACTACGCCCGGGAACTTGGGGTTCTTTCGGAGGAATTCGCCGACCGGATCGGTGTACTGCGGGGGTTCGAGGCGGAAGTGGTCCCGTCCGGCAGCTACGCACAGGTGATGCACGGCCTGCGGGAACGACTCGGCTTTGACTACATCGTCGGGTCCGTACACTGGGTCGACGACGTCATCATCGACTATACCCAAGCCGAGTTCGATCGCGCCGCCGCGCAGCATGGCGGGCTCGAAGGCCTGGCCGTACGGTATTACGCGGTCGTCGCCGAGATGGTGGACGCCCTCCGTCCGGAGGTCGTGGGCCATCTCGATCTGCTCCGAAAGTTCGGTGGCTCGGAGGGTTACACCGATACGCCCGCCATCCAGCGTGCCGCGCGCGACGCGCTGGCCGTCATCCGCGACCACGGATGTATTCTCGATCTCAACACCATCGGCCTGCGCCGGGGACAGGGCACGCCGTACCCCGCGCCGTGGCTGCTCGGAATGGCGGCGCACGAATTCGGGATCCCGTTCTGTTTCGGCGACGACAGCCATGGCCCCGCCGACGTCGGCGCGGGGGTCGCCGAGGCGCGCGCCTACTTGCTCGACCATGGCGTGCGGTCCATCACCTATTTGACCCGGAGAGGCGGTTCACTCGCCCGCGAAACCGCGCCCCTGGAATAGCCCCGCCACCCGGCACACAACCCGCAACCCCAACGAAAGCAGGTTAGGATTCATGATTGCGTCATTTATCGACCCGGGCGTACCCGTCGTGGTGTTCTGGGTATTCGTCGGCGCCGCCATCGTCATCCAAGGGATCAGCAAGTCCGGTTTCGCCGGCGGGGCCGGCATCCTGTCCCTTCCGCTCATGATGCTCGTAATGCCCGTCGACAAAGTCGCCGCCACCATGCTTCCGCTCCTCATCCTGTGCGACATGAACGCCATTTACATCCACCGCCACAACAAGGTGTGGGACAAGATCCTCCCGATTTACATCCCCGCGATCGCCGGTATCCTGCTCGGGGCGTTGGTCTGGTGGAAGATCGGCCGCGAAGGAGTTCAAGCTTATGCGGTGCATATCAAGCGTTTCGTCGGCGTGATCGCGATCCTCTTTTCCATCTACATCATGGCCAAGGAAACGGCGATGTCGTGGGTACAACATGCGAAATTCGGCCGCAAAACGGTCGCCGCCGCCGGTGTTGCAGCCGGGTTCACCTCCACGATCGCGCACGCGGCCGGGCCGATTGTCGGCCTCTACCTCTTCTCGCAGAACCTTGGCAAGACCCTGTTCGTCGGGTCCGTGGCGTGGACGTTCACGCTGATCAACCTCACGAAACTCCCCTTCTACGTCGGGGTCGGCCTGATTCGCAAGGACGTGCTCCTCTTCGACCTGTGCCTTATCTGGCTCATCCCGATCGGCTCGTTCCTCGGCAAATGGATGCACCACCGCGTCTCCGAGAGCGTGTTCAACCGCGTCATCCTCGTGCTCACCTTCATCGCCGGAATCCAACTCGTATGCAACGTTAACATCATCCGGTGGGTGTTCGGCGCGGTTCTCCCGGCCGGATAATCCCGAACGCCGGGTGGCGTATTGTGGCGCGCCCGAAGTGCCCGGGCAAGCGGCGATTACGGCAACACAAGATTGCTCAGCCATGATGACACCAGATGGGTGAGCGTCGTGTCTGGTCCAATAGCGAGGCTGAGCTTGCCCCGCGCGCCACGGCGGAGTTAACCGGCGAT
>JAACEL010000260.1 GCA_011682535.1 Nitrospiraceae bacterium
CCCACGGCTGCCAGCCCTTCGGGGCTATCCGCCGTTCGGCGCACCCTCGCCCGGCGCGGGGCGTCCGAACCATCCCAGAAGTGAAATGTTCATGCCTTTCGACCGTCCGTGGAAACTGGGGATCACTCAGGCGAGCCTCTGGGATCTCCCGCTGCGCTCGAGATGACTATAGTTGGACGAAGGATGCAGATGTTGACGAGGCATATTGGCTCTACCTGCCGCGCTGTCTGTCATTTCGAGCGCAGCGAGAAATCGTCGCCGCCACCCATGCCGCTACCGTCCCGCGCGCGCAACGAGGAAGCCGATCGGGCGTTTCGTGGGTTTCTCCGCTTGATCCGCCGTTCCCTTGCCGATAGTATGCCGTCACCGCAATTGAACGTCCGGCCCAACCATCGAGGATCAATAAACCGTGGCTTCGGCAATCAGTGATATCGTAGGACGACTGGAAGAGACCTGCCGCGATCCGCTGGCGACGGCGCGAGCGCTGGCACGGGACGGCCGAAAGGTGGCCGCCCACATGTGCACTTATACCCCCGAGGAACTTGTCCTCGCGGCGGGCTACGTGCCGATTCGCATCCTGGGATGGTCGGCGGAAACCCATCGCGCGGACGGACTTATCCAGGCCTACGCGTGCAGTTTGGCGCGTAGCGCGTTGGATTTGGCGCTATCGGGCCAGCTCGATTTCGCCGAACTGATGCTGTTCCCGCACACCTGTGACACCATCCAGAATCTGACCGACATCTGGCAACGCAACGTACCGTCGATGAAGACCATCGCCGTGTCAACGCCGGTATCGACCGGCGGAGAGGCCGAAGTGGTCTTCTACCGGGCGGAACTGGAACGCGTTCGCGGCATCTTGGGCAAGCTTGACGCGCCCGTCACCGATGAGGCCCTCAAGGCCTGCCTGGCCCTCTACGCCGCCCACCGCGCCGCCATGCGCCGCCTCTACGGCATCCGCCGCGCCAACCCGTGCGCGCTGTCGGCGCGCGGCATGATGTCAATCGTCCTGTCGAGTTTCCTCATGCCGAAAGACGACCACCTCGCGGTTGTGGAAGAACTAATCGCGGCACTGGAAGCGGCCGAAATACCCGAGAACGGCTCCCGGCCGCGTCTGTTCGTCGCCGGGGCCGCATGCAGCAGCGAAGCCTACGTAGCCGCGGTCGAAGAGGCCGGCGCCTGGATCGCCGACGACAATTTGTGCACCGGCGCGCGCGCGTTCGCGTTGCAGGAAACGGGCTGTGGCGACCCTATCGAAGAACTCGCCCGCACCTACCTGTCGCGGGTACCGTGCCCCGCAAAGCACCGTCCCGGTTTCGACCCCGGCGCCGCACTGCTCGAAGACGCTCAACGCGCGAAGGCCGACGGGGTCGTGTTCCTCTTCACCAAGTTCTGCGACCCGTGGGCGTTCGACTATCCGCGGATGCGCGATGCCTTGGAGGCCGCCGGTATTCCTTCCTTGCTGATCGAGATTGAACAACACGTACCGCCTTCGGCGCAATTTGAAACGCGTGTCGCCGCCTTCGTGGAAATGATCGACACGAAAGAGGAGTCAGAGTAATGGCCGGAGAACGCATTCCGATTGAAAGCGCCAAGCAGCTTATGAAGCTGATGATGGAATACTACATGGGCGCGAAGATGGCTGAGCAGACGGACCAGAAAATCGCTTGGGTCACCAGCGGCGCGCCGGTCGAGTTGCTGCACGCCGCCGGCGTCATCCCCATCTACCCCGAGAATCACGCGGCCCTGTGCGCGGCGCAGAAGGCGGCCGTGGGACTGTGCGAGGCGGCGGAAGAACGGGGGTTCTCGCGCGACCTGTGCTCCTACGCCCGCACCGAGATCGGCTCCTACCTCACCAAGAGCGGGCCAATGGGCGGACTTCCGAAGCCGGACTTCCTCCTGTGCTGCAACAACATTTGCGGCACGGTCACCAAGTGGTACCAGGAGCTTCAGCGCCACTTTGATGTCCCCCTGTTCTTCATCGACGCCCCCTTCATCCATGGCGAGGCCACCACGGACACCCTCGACTACGTCCACGCGCAGATCAAAGATGTCGTCGCGGGTATCACCGAGATCATCGGCAAGCCAATCGAAGATGACGTCCTGCACGACACCCTCGTCCTGGCGGCGAAGGCTACAAGTCTGTGGAGCGACCTGCTCGACCTGCTCGCCCACAGGCCCTCCCCCATGTCGTCGTTCGATACCTTCGTCCATATCGCCCCGATCGTGGTGATGCGCGGCGAACAGCGCTGCATCGACTACTACGAAGGCTTGACGGCCGAGATTCGCGACCGTATCGCCAACGGCATCGCCGCCGTACCCGGCGAACAGTTCCGCCTGGGCTGGGACAACCTGCCGGTCTGGTTCAAGATGGGCGCTCTGTCCAAGCGGTTCTCGCAGCACAAAGCCTGTCTGGCCGCCGCCACCTACGCGAGCGCGTGGGCGCAGATGATCGATCCCGAGGCCGTCGACGATATGCTGCGCGAGATGGCGCGCGCCTACCTGATGGTGTACATCAACTGCGGGCTCGAAAAGCGCCTCGACACCTTGCTCCACATGGTGGATAAGTTCTCCCTCGACGGGGTCGTGATGCATTCCGACCGGAGCTGCAAGGCCTATAGCCTGGGGCAATACGAGTTGGCCAAGACCTTGCGTGAGAACCACGACATCCCGACGCTCGTGCTGGAAGCAGACATGAACGACAGCCGCGTCTATGCTGAAGAACAGATCAACGCACGCATCGACGCCTTCATGGAAACCCTCGCCGCGCGGTAGTAGGGCCCCCTGCCACGGTGGCGGCGATCCGCTTTGCGGGGCCTCGTCCATTCCCTGGGTTTTGGATCTCCACCCTCTCGGCGCGATAAAATGCCGTATAGTAACGTCGTAGGACGGATGAAACGGCGGGAGCCCCGATGGACCCGAATAGGCGCATTGAAGAATTGGAGCAGCAGGTCCGGGATTTGACGGGGCTGGTGGAGGGCATGGCCTCGGGGCGGGAGGTCTCGAAGGAGGAGGTGGCCCGCGCACGCCGGATGGCCGCCCAACACGCCTCAGCCAAGGCCCCGGCCCCACACGCCTTGAGCGAAGACCTCCGGCGCAGTGTCGACATGGTCATCGGGGGCGACCCCGGGGAAACGATCGAGACGCGCATCGGCAGTGTCTGGCTCAGCCGCATCGCCGTGGTGCTCCTCGCGACGGCGCTGGTCCTGGGGGCGCAGTACACGCTGTCCGCCGACTTCCTCAGGCCCCTCGACAAGATCGGGGTGCTCTACGGGGCATCCCTCCTGGCGCTCATATACGGATTCGTGTGGTGGCGCAAGCAGGACTTCTTCTCCCAGACCGTTCTGGGCGCGGGTCTCGCGGGCCTCTACTACGCTTCTTACGCCGCCTTCTTCGTAGAAAGTCTGGCCGTGTTCGAGCCGCGGCCAATGGCGGCGCTTCTGCTCATCGCCTGTTTCGCCCTGTCGGTATTCGTGTCACATCGCCGCAAGAGCCAGAAGACCGCCGGTTTGGCGTTGTTTGTGGTCTACTACACGGCGATTGCCGGCTGCATGACGGAACCAAGCGCCGAAAACCTGGCCTACGCCCTCATCACATGCGCGGCGTTGGCCGTCGTGGCCGTGATGTTCCACGCCGCCCACCGCTGGCGGATCTTCACCTGGGTGGCCTTACTCACCACCTATGGCGCCTACATCTACTTCTTCTTCAGGCAGCCACCGGCATTGCCGATTTCGGAACGCGACTACTTCTGGCTCTCCAACGGCTTCCTGACGCTGTGCTACGCCGCCTTCTCGCTGGCCTGCATCGCCGATGTGCGCCGGACGGACAAGCATCGCCGCACCGTAGCGCCACTGGCGGGCCTCAACTCCATCGTCTATTTCACACTCACGTGGATGGCCTTCGGCACACACTATCCCGATCAGGAATGGATGTTCCGGACGGGCGCCGCCGTGGCCATGCTTGGCTTCGCCTTTCTCGCCGAGACCTCCGGCGCACACCGCAACTACATCGTCCAGATCTTCGTCGCCAAAGCCGTCATCCTGCTCAGCCTGGCCTTCGAGTCGCTGCTATCGGGCCATCAGCTAGTCGTGGCACTGGCCCTCGAGTGCCTCGGGCTCGCCCTGATCTACAAACGCAGCGGCGTGGTCGTGTTCAAGGTGCTGGGACTCCTCCTGCTGGCGTTCACCTTCGTGGGCTGCCTGTTCGAAATGAAAGCGCCCGGCGCCTATACCATCGCTCAATACGAGATCCCTGCGCGATGGTTGTGCTGCGTGGGCACCGCGACGGTGTTCGTCATCGTGGCGTGGTTCTACGAGCAGTTCGTCTCCCGTTGGCAGCCCGAGCGCCGGGCCGTCAGCGGCCACTGGTTCCTGGCCGACACCTTCCTCGACGCCCGCAGCGCAACCGTCGCCATGCTGCACGCCGCGGCCGCGGCCTTCATCCTCCTGACGTTCACGATCATCGAATTCGGCGACAGTCCCGCCTTGCCCTACCTGCTAGCCACCGAAGCCGTCCTCATGGGCTCGATGGGTTTCCTGTTCGCCACGCCCCAAGTCGAAGTGGGCGGCGTACTCCTGCTCGTGGCCGCCCACGTCTGCTACCACACCTTCCTGGCCATCGGCCTCCCCGGTTTCGAGCAACAGGCCTACTACATCCCCTACACCATCGCGCTGGCCCTGTTCACCTACGCCGGCGCCTATTTCTGGGAACGCTACCTGCGCCGCACACCGGGCGGTAACGCCTGGGAACACCACTTCGTCGCCGCCGTCCCCTATCTCGTCGCCACGTTCATGCTCACCACCTTCATCGGGCGTACCATGATGGGCATGGACAAGCCGATGGTGCAGGCCGCCCTGGGTGTGGCTCTGCTCGTGATCGGCGCCATCACCCAATACCCGGGTATCAAGGCTTCGGGCATCCTCGCATTCGCCATCGCCACCGCCACCAACTGCAGCGGACTCTATGCCTCTCCCGAATCCTACGCACTCTCACCGGACTTCCTGCCGCGATTTGCCTTGGTGCTGGGCACCTACGCCCTCGGCGAACGTCTCCTCGTGATCCTGCAGCGCCAGGAGCGCATCCCGTCCGCCACCGAGGACCACGTCCGCACCTTGATTGTCCTCGCCGCCGTTGCCTTGGGCGCCCTCGGCCTGTACCGCTACGCTCCCCCCGGGCGCCTGACGCTGTACTGGATACTCCTGGCCGTGAGCGTGCTTGCAGTCGGGGCCATCTTCCGCGAGAGCCGTTACCGCTGGACCGCGCTGCTTCTGCTCGCCGCCAGCATCGTGCGCGCATTCGCCTACGACCTGCGCCGGCTCGAGCCCCTCTACGCCTTCCTGTCCTTCGCCGGACTCTCCCTCGCGCTCCTCGCGATCACCTGGGCCTACTCGCACTACCGCCGGAAACGCCCGCGGCGGGACAAGGGCGCGCCCACTCATGCCTAGCCGGCGCGAGGCGGCGTTCCGAATCTGCGGCGTCCTCAGACGCGCAGGACACCGGGCGCTCCTCGCGGGCGGATGCGTGCGCGACGACATACTGGGCGTCGAACCCCACGACTACGACATCGCCACCAGTGCACGCCCCGAAGCGGTTGCACGCCTGTTCGATCGATGCATCGAGGTCGGCGCCTCTTATGGCGTCCAACTCGTACTCCAACCCGAA
Source organism: Nitrospiraceae bacterium (assembly GCA_011682535.1). Taxonomy (GTDB): domain Bacteria; phylum Hydrogenedentota; class Hydrogenedentia; order Hydrogenedentales; family SLHB01; genus JAACEL01. The sequence goes on from JAACEL010000260.1 coordinate 5,659, forward strand.
GCCCAGTTCGAAGTCGCCACTTTCCGCCGCGACGGACCCTACGGCGACAACCGGCACCCGGACTACGTTGAGTACGTGGACGAAGAGGAAGACGCCCGCCGCCGCGACTTCACTGTCAACGCCTTGTTCTACGACCCCGAGACCAGCGAGGTCATCGATCATGTAGGCGGCCGCGATGACCTCGAACGCGGCATCTTGCGCGCGGTGGGCGAACCGCGCAAGCGATTCGCCGAAGACCATCTCCGCCTCTTGCGCGCCATTCGCTTTGCGACGCGCCTGGACTACACCATCGAACCCGCCACCTGGGCAGCCATCTGCGACATGGCGCCCCTCGTCAACGAAACCAGCGCGGAACGAATCCGCGACGAGATCCTCAAAGGACTGACCGAAGGCCACGCGCGAACCTACGTCGAACGGCTTGACGAAAGCGGGATCCTCGAACGTGTGCTGCCCGAAGTCGCCGCGATGAAGAGCGTCGAGCAGCCCGCCAAGTTTCATCCTGAAGGCGATGTGTTCGTCCACACCCTCCTCATGCTCGAACACATGGACATGCCCTCCCCCACCCTGGCGCTCGGCGTGCTGCTGCACGATGCCGGAAAACCGCGCACGCAGACCTTTGAGGATCGTATCCGCTTCAACAACCACGACAAGGCGGGTGCGCGTATGGCCGAGGCCATCTGCCGCAGACTCCGCATTCCCAACGCCGACGCGGCACAGGTCGCGTGGCTGGTCGAGAATCACATGCGTCTAGCCGCCGTCCCCAATATGCGCGAGAGCAAGCGAAAGCGATTCGTCCGTCATGAAGGATTCGATGAGTTGCTCGAACTGTGCCGCCTGGACTGCCTGGCCAGTCACCGCTCCTTCGAGATCATCGACTGGGTCAGGGAATACCTCAACGAACTCCCCGCCGAGAGTCTACGCCCCGAGCCTCTGCTGCGCGGCCACGACCTCATCGCCATGGGCTACGCCCCCGGCCCCCTCTTCACCGAGATCCTCCACGCCGTCGAGGACGCCCAACTCGATGGAACCCTCACCACTCGCGAAGAGGCCCAGGCATTCGTCGGAAAGAGATGGCCTGATTAAATGGATTCTAAACAGGGACCCCTACAGCCCCGGAGGGGCGTCAGCAGGTAACCGTAGGTGAGCGAAGCGAGCCCACGAAAACAGTTGCTGCCACCCCGTTCGGGGCTTGTTGCCGAGGCCGGTTTTCCGTGGGTTCGCTTCGCTCACCCACGGCTGCCAGCCCTTCGGGCCTATCCGCCGTTCGGCGCACCCTCGCCCGGCGCGGGGCGTTCGAATCATCCCAGAAGTGAAAGGTTCACGCCCTTCGACCGTCCGTGGAAACTGGGGAGCACTCAGGTCCAGGATTGGCTCCACAGATTGCACGGATTCTGGTGGAACACGGCGCCGTTCTCCGGCGAAATCTGTGTCATCCGTACTACTAGAGCAGTTTAAGAAATCATGGATACGCAGATACGCCAGTGAGGACAAGATCGGCAAGGAGCACAACTGCAGGCGTAGCGGTGCTACGTCGAG
>JAACEL010000261.1 GCA_011682535.1 Nitrospiraceae bacterium
TCGTCGAGGACGGTTCGCTTGAACTCGACCTCGACGCGGCGCGCGCCGTCGGGATCGGTCTTCAATTCGGCGCGCTTGATTCTCGGGGCTTCGGGGATATTGGTGAGGACGCGCGAACTCTCCATGACGTTGCCAATACTCGACGGCGCTTCACCCACGATCCCGGCCGCCTGCTGGCCCGCTACGAGATTGCCGGCTCCCGGCAGCATGGCGGCCCACTGAAGAACCGTCACTTCGTGTTCCCATGCCTGGGCGTAGGCCAACTTCACCATGCTGTCTTTTGTGTTGAAGAAGTTGCGCCAGTACTTCTCGAAGTAGTGCGGCGGGCCGGTCGAGATCTGTACGGTGTCGGGCTTGCTCTGTGCGTCAGCGTCCCGCACGATCAGTTGGACGACGTACACGCCCGGCTTGTCCACTTTGAGCGAGGTCGTGGCGGCAATCCCGTTTACGGGCGCCGCAGCACTTCCCGCCGGCTTGGACATGACGTGCCATTCGTAGGTCAGGTCGTCGCCATCCGGATCGGCGGAAAGCGTTCCATTGAGTTCGACTGTCGCATCTTCGCTCACCACTTGGTCGCGCCCCGCGAAGGCGATGGGCTCACGGTTGCCCGCCGTGATCGTGACGTAGTCTGGGTCGCTGGAGTCGGAGCCGTTATTGACGATGAGCTGTACGACGTATTCCCCGTCGTAATCGGAAACGAAGCTCGGGCTGACGGCGTCCGGGACGCTCAACTCGGCGCGGCTTCCGTCCGGCATGGAGAAGAAAGACCACGTGTAGGCCAAAGGATTGCCCCCGGGATCGTCCGAACCGATACCGCTCAACAGCACGGTCTCCCCCAGTTCCACGCGCCGGTCGGGTCCTGCGTCGGCTTTCGGAGCGCTGTTGTCCACCGTCACGTTCACGAAATCCGGCGTGCTGTTCTCCGTGCCGTCATGAACGATGAGCCGGACCTTGTAGTAGCCCTCCACATCCGGCACGAAGGAGGTCGTCATGGCCGTGCCGTTCGCGATTTCGGCGGAGCTTCCCGCCGGCTTGAAGAGCAGGGTCCAGGAGAATGTAAGAACATCTTCGTGATTGAAGTCCTTCGACTTGCTCCCGTCCAAGACAATACTGAAGCCCGTCCGCGAGACCTGATCCGGACCGGCATTCGCCAGCGGCGGTGCATTGGCGGCCTGCTTGGCGCCTGCATGGAATAGCTCGGGCTCGGATTCCGCTTTTCCCGCGAGGACAGTCAGGCTTGAGGTAAGGAGGAAGGCCTGCGCTGCGTTCAGTCGCGTGTGCGGGGAAAGGCCGGGCGGGTCCGGCGACAGCACTTGGCCTACATTGAAGAGGAGAACCGGGAGGGCGTTCTCGGGATCGGTGGGATCTTGCCAGGCCCGGTTGACATCTTCCTGCAATGAGGCCAACCACGTACCGAGGTCCAGGGGGCCTTCCGACCATTCCATGCCGAAGGACAGGGCAAAGAGGATTTCTTGAAGCGAGTAGCTTTCGGCGCGCGTCATGCGCTTGGCCAGTTCTTCCTGCCCCTCGGGCGTGAGACTCAGCACGCCCTCGCCATCGACGGCTGGGTTGAGTTGGTTGCCATAGGCGTCCAGGATGCCGGCGTTGGCGCCGCCGGTCAGAGTCATCGCATCCTTGATCATCTCCTTGGCTGCTTCCTGATCGACGTCGCCGGTTACGTCGCCAAAACCCCGTCCCACGACACTCAAGGTGGTGGCCGAGGGCGGCGCATTCGGGTCGAAAACGATCGCGCGCGTCTCGGTAACGCCCACGTCCACCGTGACGCCCGGCTCTGCTTCCACCTCCTGCCGGATGAGTTCATGGTCCGGAACGTTGATGATGAGGGTGTGCGGGCCGGAGGGGACGTCACGCAAGGTGTAGGCGCCATCCTGGTCCGTCGTCGCTGTGACGTTTGTACCCTCGATGGACACGATGGCCCCGGCGATGGGCTGGCCGGTATCCGGGTCGAGCACCGTACCGGTGAGATGGGCACGCCCCGCCATGACGTTGAAGGCTACCATCGAGAAGGCAGTCTCGTTGCCGGTCTGAACGGTGATCGAGCGGGGGCCGAGTGCGGCATCCGCCGCGATGACGATGCTCGCCACCGCCGCGTTCGCACCCTGCACATCGGTGTTGCTGACGGTAATGCCTTCGCCGAAACTTGCCGTGCTGACGCCTGCCTGGAAGTGCGTGGAGAATTGTTTGGCCGTCTGCCCCGTCAGCGTCACATCCAGGCTCTGGCCCTGTTCGCCCGTGGCCGGAGCCAGCGCAGTGAGGAGGGCCGACGTGATTTCCAGGGGCGGGGGCGGGCTGTCCTGGGGATTCACCACGCCCGTGATGGTGGCGCCGTCCAGCAACGTGGGGCTCTCGACTTCGTCTACGAGCAAGGTCAGTTCGCGCGGTTCGCCGGGACCGCCGGTGTCCACGTCATTCACGGTCACATGGACGACCTGTGGCCCGCTGCTCAGGAAGCCGTCGCTGGCCTCACAGGTGATGTCGTAGACGCCAGCCTGTTCGTAGTCTGGCGCAAAGGTGATCGTGGCGGTGGCGGGAATGAAGAGGGCGTTGCTGGGCAGGGGCGCCGCGATCAGCGTGAGGATGTCCCCGTCCGGGTCGGAGGCGTCGAGCGGAATTGCCAGGAGCTTTCCTTCATCGACCTCGAGCGTTCCGGGCACCGTGAGAATTGGCGGCTGATTCACGGGCGTCACCGTGATCTGTACGTGTTTCGTGTCGCTCAAACCGGAAGGATCCCGCGCGGTGAAGGACACTACGTGTATGCCCCGCTGCGTGATGTCCGGCGTGAAGGAGAAGATCCCTTGCGGCTTCGAGCCGGGCGCGGTGCTGAAGGCCGCATTGGGCAACCCAGGCGCCGCGGTCAGCGAAACCGGATCGCCGTCGGGGTCCATGGCCGACACGGAAACGTCGAGCGTCTGTCCCTCGGGCACCGTGTAGGCCAAGGGCGCCACGCTTAGCACGGGAGGCCCCTGCTCCGCTGTTGCCGTAACCCGAACGGTGGCCGGTTCGCTGTCCGCTTCCCCGTCGTTCACGATGAGTTGGGCTACGTAGGTTCCAGCCACGTCGGGCGTGAAGCTCGGGGTGGCCGTCGCGGCGCCAGACAACTGGGCCTGGCTCGCCTCGGGCCGCGTCAGCAGGGACCAAGAATAGGTCAGGGGGTCGTCGTCGGGGTCATATGAGCCGGTACCGTCAAGCGCGGCCTGCATTCCGGCCTCCACCTGCTGGCTGCTTCCGGCGTCTGCCACGGGCGGCTGGTTTACGGGCTCACTGGTGGCCTCGACGGTCACCGTGTCGGGTTCGCTGTCTAAGGCGCCGTCGTTCACGACGAGCCGCAGGACATAGATCCCCGTCACGTCGGCAGTAAAGGCCGGATCCGATGCCGCCGGATCGGACAAGGCCGCTTGGCTGCCCGCGGGGCGCGCGTCGAAGGACCACGCATAGGTGAGCGGATCGCCGTCGGCGTCCGTCGAGGCGCTGCCGTCCAATTGGACGCTTTCCCCAGGCCGCACCGCCTGGCCGGGACCCGCGTTGGCTTCGGGGGCGGTGTTGGGCGCGGCGCCCACGGTAATGGCCACTGAATCCGGCGCGCTGTCCAAGGCGCCGTCGTTGACGACGAGTTGGAGGATAAAGATGTCCCCCACGGCCGCACCAGCCGCCACGAAGGCGGGCGCCACGGCATGGGGATCCGACAAAACAGGCGCCGAGCCTTGCGGAGTGCTGGTGAAGGACCAGGTGTAAGTAAGCGGGTCGCCGTCGGGATCGATCGAGCCGCTGCCATCCAATTGAACCGTGGCGCCGGGGAGGACGGTCTGGCCGGGGCCGGCATCCGCCGTAGGCGCCCCGCCAGGCCCGGTGACCGTGATCGTCGTTTGCGCTTGCGCCGACGAGCCGTTGGACAGATCCGCCGTCACCGTCACGGTATAGACGCCCGCTCCCCGGTAAATGTGCCTAAGTTCCTTTCCTACGCCCTCGGAGCCATCCCCAAAATTCCACCGGTATCCCACCACCGTGGGGGGGGTGTAAGGGACAGGCGGAATCACCGGGGGGCCCGGATCGGGTTCGTCAATAGGCCTGGGGTCGCGGAACTTTGCGGCGTCGGCGTCGGGTACGGACGCCGTGGCGCGGAAGACGACCTCCAATGGCGCGAGGCCCGAAGTGGGTGCTGCCTCGATTTGGACGGAGACGACGTAGCCCGTACAGCCCTGCAGGACGGCCGCCACAGCCAATAACAGCCCGGGAAGGGCCAAACGCCAGTTCCCGTTGCGCATCTTCATGCCGTGGTTCCTTGTGCTGCGGACCATGAGTCAACCAGTTCGGGCGCGAGGAAAAGAATGTGCACTTCAGCCGGGCGGCATCATGGACGTGCTAGGACGGAACCCCGCCCAAGCCCCGCGAGCTTAGCGTACGCCAGCCAGCAATTACCCAATACTGACATAAGACCTCCCCACTAACGCCACATTAGTATGCAAATTCCGCCCGGCCTTGTCAAAGCCCGCGTGGCTCCTTAGGAGCCTGGCCAGAATAAATTGGACAACTCGGCGCTCGTATTTGGTTTAGGTTTGGGCGATCTGATTGAGCAAAACCACAGGAATAGCAGGACTATTTCGAGGATTCTGCGATTGAAGATCGTCCAAAAATAAGCTAAAGACGAGATGCAGAATGTTCAAGTTATTCTGACCAGGCTCCTTAGTGGATGGCTGACCGCACGGTTCGTCCCTTCGTCTTTTGCATGACTACCTCGACTGTGAACGCAACCACAACCAGCAATGCCAGCAGATAAAGAACGAGAGGAGCCCTGTTCGCGGTCTGCATGGCGAAGATCGCCAACACCGCGAGGTTCACGAGAAAAGCCAACCCCACGACAAGCCTCGACGCACCGGTTTCCGGGGTTAGTTTCTTCAAGTGGCCCCAATGTACCGCCGTGTAGACAATTAGGTACACGATGCTCCCCAGAACGGCGATTTTGGATAGGTCAAGAGTGTTCGCAATGATGAGCACAAGCGCCGCTGTGGTGAACAGGCCGCCGGTTCCTCTGTGCCAGACTTTTGCCGCCTCGAACTCAGGCAACTCTCCATCTTTGGCCAAGAGGTATGTCATCTTCGCCGTACTGTAGAGGTTCGCGTTCAAGCTCGACGCCGTTGACATTAAAGCCGCGATTGCCATGACGCTGAATCCAAGCTTGCCAAAGATCGGTATCGCGGCTTCAGCCAGTGCGTAGTCTTTCGCTCTAACGATCTCAGACAACGGGAGGTTCCCGAACACGGCGATCGCCACACCGATATAGAGGACCATGACCAAGCCAATAGCACCGTAAAGGGAACGTGGCAAAGTCACTGCCGGATTGGGCATGTCCTCCACGGTGTTGGTGATCACTCCGAATCCGTGATAAGCGAGAAGGCAGATGGCTACCGTACCCAAGACATCGAGGGGCGGGCGGCTCTCCGTGGTGGCAAAGAGCAGTTCCGGCTTGATGAGCAGAAGACCAGCCCCAATGAAGATGGCTAGAATCGTGACTTTAGTCACAACGATGACTTTTTCCAGTCTACTCACCGCGCTCGACCCCATGGCGTTGATCAGTACAAGCACGATCACTACGGCGGACACGAAAATGTTGACAACGAATCCTGGGCTGTCCGACGCGAACAACGCGACTGAGTATGTACCGAAAGCCCTTGCGACCAACGCCATAACAACCGTGACTGAGAGGTAGAGGATGATCGAGAGAACGCCCGTCGTATAGCCGCTGCCGTAGGCCTGTGCCAGATACTCGACGATACCGCCTGATGAGGGGTAACGAATGCCCAGTTTAGCGTAGGAGTAGGCCGACAGCAACGAAATGAACCCGGCGATGATGAAGGCCACATAAACCGCGTTTCCCGCTCTGGCCCCGGCTTCACCAAGCAGCGCAAAGATACCGGCCCCAACCATGGCGCCCACACCCATGGAAATCGCTGCGGACAAAGTCATTGGCTTATCGGACGGCTGTCGCGTCATCTGCTTCATTTACCCATTCTAACTACCTTGCATGTTCTTTTTCCAGGCGGGTCAAATGGTCTAGAGGTCCGGCCAGAAACCCCCATGGAGCACGCGGCAGCAGTTGCGAGCAGAGCACGGAGCGACGAAGCCGCACACGCACAGGGCCACGGCACATACCGAGAACAGCGTTGGGGTCGTGCGGTACTTCCTTCGGCTGTCCGTTCTCATTGTGCTCTCCTGCCCGATCCAGGAAGACTCGTCATCAGCGTCGGCACGATGATCAGCGTGGCAAGCACGCCGCTCGCGAGTCCGCCGATCACCGTAACGGCAAAGGGCTGAAATATCCGAGACCCAACGGTCGTCCCGATGGCGACCGGAAGCAGCGCCGAGATGGTCGTGAACGTGGTCAACAAGATCGGGCGCAGGCGCACCGAGGCGGCCTCGAGCACAGCTTCCCTGATGGCGCTGCCCGCGGCGGTTCGGCGGTTGGCATAGTCAATGAGCACGATGGCGTTGTTGACAGCCATGCCCACCAGGGTGACCGCCCCCATCCCGACGGATACGTCAAGGCCATGATGGGTCACGAACAGGGCGACCAGCGCACCGGCAAGCGATAACGGTATCGTAATCAGGATGATGAGCGGCTGGAACCACGAACCGAACTGCATCGCCATGATGAAGTAGACGAGGATCATCGCCGCGGCCACCGCAACGAGCATATCGAGGGCCACCTTGAGGAGAACCTCGTATTGCCCCGTGAAGTCAATGCTGTATCCTTCCGGCGGTTGCACGACCTTGAACTTCTCCCGTAGGCGCGAGACCACTGCGGGGATGGCGCCTTCAACCTCTGCGATGAGCGTGATCTCACGCTGGCCGTTCAGGCGGGTGATGGCCGCGGCCGTATGGCCAATTTTGACATCCGCAAGCCTCTCCAACAGTACGGTCTCTCCGCCCGCAGTCATGAGCGGTAGCTTCGTGATACTGTCGAGGTCACTAAGACCGTCCGTGTCCATTTTCACCAGGACCGCGATATCTTCTTTCTGACGTACAATCCGCGTCGCCTCGACGCCGAGGCGGGCGGCTTGCAGCACGGCAAGTACTTCGCCTACTTCGATCCCGTATTGCGCAAGCCGTGCATGATTCACGCGGACTTCAATCTCTGAGCCACTCACCTTGGTATTGTTTA
>JAACEL010000262.1 GCA_011682535.1 Nitrospiraceae bacterium
GCATCGAGCTCTCATCGAGGATCAGGCCGGACAAATGATCGGCCGATAGCCCTTCGGTGATGGCTTCATAATTCGTGATGACGATACCCGATTGATCCGACCGCAATCGCTCGGCGAGATTGGCTGCACTGACCCGCTCAATATGTAGTGTGTCGTCATAGAATCGGGAAGTCTCGCGGATGGTCTGGGGAATGACCATCAATGGACTGACGATCAAGATGATGCCGCCGGACTCCGCTAAAGCATGGCGGGCGAACTCCAGGAAGATCAGAGTTTTCCCCAACCCGCAATCAGCGAAAACGGCAAACTTCCGTTTCCGGATTGCCGCCGCCGTGATGTCTCGCTGATAGTCAAACAGGCCATCCAGGGGATCATAACAAAACGGGGTCTTTTCAGGTGCGCCTACGCCCAAAAGGGCTGCGTACTCATCTGGAAATACGGCAGTGTTCCCAACGAAGCTGTATTGGGGCATTCGCTTGATTGCCAGGAACTTGTCATAGTCAATCAGTTCGTTAGTGTCGATCAGGTATCGCATCATGATCCGTGTCCGTAAGCGGTTGCTCGTTCATTGTGTGATCTCGTTCGTCCGGTCCCGCGGCCCCGGCGTCCGGTCCTGCAACGCCTCGATTGCCGTGAACTGCTGATCGGTCACAGGGATCGACCGGCAACGCTTGCGGCTGTCCGTTTCCGGCATGGCGTTTTCCCTTCGCCCCCCGCATCGCCAGCGAGATCGTCGAGTGGTCCAATCCGAGCAAGTAGCCGAGTTTGGTCATAGAGATCGGATTCCAGTGAAACTGATCGGCCTCGTCATCAGGCAGCGAGCACCTATGGGCTTGCGTACCAATGTGGTTGTCCTCAATCCGCCATTCTCCATCGGCAGAAGAGATGGTTTTTGCAAGGTGAAGAATCACGGCGTGTCGCGCCCTGGTAATGTCTGCCGACTTGTGCCGCGACCAGATGTGTGGCGTGAACACCTCGTACCGATTGCATTCCCAGCGGCAAACATGGGTGATATAGCGATCGAGTTCGGCGTGATATTGCACTTTCGTCTGGCTCATGCCTCCACCGCCTTGTGTATCTCGCAGTACACTACAGCCCCAGTCGCCAGGCGACCGAACGCTTGGCGTTTCGGATTGTACGAGTCCCCGTACCCGTCGCCGAAGGTGTCCTTGAACGGCCCATCGGCGAACGCTTTAGCCTTTGCCAGCCTGTCGAACTGCGCGCGGGGAAGTTCTTGCGGAGTCTCCGCCGGGTATTTTTTGAGTTGCTTTTCGCAGTATGCCCGGCATTGGTTTCTAGGCTCAGCCATTGTATCTCCCTTGGTCTGTAGTCATCTCGGTCTCGCCTTGTGCTTCACATGCCGCCGCAGCCGGTCTTCGGGAAGCGGCGTTTTGCACTTGATCCCGTCGTCAAACCGCCCGTCGCGCGGTAGCTCGGTCGCCATGCGCTCCAGTGATTCCGGGCCGGTCATAATGCCGTAGCCTGAACGGGTATTGAGCATTGCCTGGTACTGTTTCTGGTCGGTCAACATTCTGCACCTACACCGTAAATAACCACACTACCCGCCAGCCACATTCCGATGATCTGATTGGCGTTGATTGACTCTGTTTCGTTCATCCCTACTCCCTTAGAAACGCCTCGGCATTCTCGAAGTCGATGCTGATGGCTACGACCTCTTCGCTGATAAACTCCCCGCTGCCTTTGCGGACAGCCTCGATTGCTTCCTTTGGTGAGTTCGCATCCACACTCCAGAACTGTTCGCCCGAACAGGTTTCTACGGGTACGACAACTCGATATCGTTTCTTGCTCATCGCATATCCTCCTGGTCCACTGGGACAAGCTCATATATGATCGTCTTGACGCCGCGAGACACCTTCATCGCTTCCACTTTTGTGAAGGGGCGTAGGGCGCTGGCCCACCCTGTTGCTATCGCGCGTACGCATTCGTAAGGCAAAGCCTTGGGGTATTCCACCACGAACCGCCTACGTCTCTTGTTTACTTTTCGTTTGCGCATTGTGCTTCCTCCAGCGTCACTGGCACAAGTTCGTAAATTACCGCATCCTGGTGTTTCGCAGCAATCCGGGCACCCTCGGTATCCATCGGATATATTTGGCCGCGTTTCCCGATGCCCAGTTTTCCCCAAACTCTACCGCCACCGTCCGGAAGGGTTGGGAACCCGACAACGAACCGCCTGGCCTTAGTTTTTCGTTTGCTCATCGCTTTGCGCCTTTTTGTTTGACTTGCCGAGGGCTCGCCGAATCGCGACACCTCCAAATCAAAACAGAGTACCAGCCTCCTTGGGGGCAATATCCCACAATGCAATCACCCGTTCCCAGTCAATCTCGTCGGGGTTTACGTCCGACTTCCCGGTCGCTAGTACGGCGGCAAACTGATCTTGAATGTGCGGCAACCGCAGGCAGTCCGGCAGATTGAAACCGAGCTGGTCCGGCACGTACATGTTAGATAGTTGCTGTAAGAATGTCACCACCCCGCAATCGACACATATCCCGGTCTTTGCGCGTCGCAACATTCGAGCATCGGGATTCCCGTCTCCGCTGCGGGCCGGCCGCTCGCACCGTTTGCATGTAGTCATCGTGGTGTCTCCAGCATCTGCCGCACGCGCAAAGCCTTCGCTGTCGGGTCATCTTGTTATACGCCGTCGCCAAGCTGTCTTACGCCCCCATTCCGTCGGCATCCTCATGGGCGCATATTGCCGAGCAGTGTTCGACGTACCAACAGCCCCAAAATCGGCGGCCGCACATAACACACTTTCGAGGGCGGTAGCTCAGCCAGTAGAGCCAATGGACCATATAGGTCCACCTAATCCGTATCCGCAACGACGGCCGAAATTGTATTCGTAGCGGGACGAACCATCTGATTTTCTTGTATTTCAATTTCTCCACTGCGTCACCGACATCAGTCTTGCTCATTGTGATGCCTCCGGCACCTCGTCCCAGGTCCGGCCGTCGAGGATGCGGCCGGATTTCGCCTTGCCGACGCGGACCATGTGTTGTGCGCCGGGTTCTGTTGTAATTCCTTGAACGAAACTCAGCCCGTTGGACCTGGACCGAAAGAGTATGGCGCGTTGACGATCTCCCGCCGCATCACGAGTCCAGAAGCCGATTGTGATTGGCGAGGCTGCGCAAGAGCCTTCCATTGGTGCCCACTCTCCCCAGCCCCCGAAGAAGAACGGCACTCCCGCCGCGACCGCCTGATCCCGCAGTGACCGAACCCAGTCGGGATGTGTCGGCCGCGCGCCCGGGCTGGACTCGGCACCGACGACGAGGTGGTTGATATTCGGCACTCTGTAATGTGTACACTCTCGCCCCGGAGCATCTCCGATAAAATCTGGGTGGCCAGTAACCGTGCGGCAGAGATACGCGGGGGGCAAGAGAATCCCCCCCAACAGCGGCTCCGCCGAGACCATCGTCCGCCAGCCAGCCGCCCCGAGCTTGGCGATGTGCGGAATCCGCTCGTCGGCCGTGGCCTGGTCTTCGATCGAGACGCCGAGCATGACGTTGCGGAGAGGCCAATTCTCATCTTCTAAACAATAGCCTAGACGTGGGAACCCACGAACCTGTCCAATCTGTGATTGCACTAGTCGCAATCTTGCTGGCCCGAAATACTCCGCCATCCGCTTCGGCCACTCGGCCAACACCTGGAACGTGTGCGGTGGGCACCGTACCATGATGGCAAACACCTTGTCGATGAACTCGTCCGGGGCATCCCCATCGAATAGGCGAACGAGGTACCGCGTCGGCTTCTCGCGATTCAGCGGAATCGCGAATGTGGCTTCGTTGCCGGCTTCCGGGGTCCAGACCTTGTCATACCATTCAGTGTTCTTGCTCATCATGTCCCCCCCGCTGATAAGGACACGACTTCCCATTCCTCAAACACGTCGTCGTTGCCGCTTGTGCCCACCTTGCGCGGCTGTAGTTGTGCGGCTTGCTCTGGCGCCAGCACTATTTGTACTACGCGGTCTGTAACTGGTGTCCGGATTTGGGCATGGATCATGTCTAGGCGGGAACCATGCGCATTTACAAACCTCACAGTTAATGTCCGCGGTTGATTCATCACGCCGTCTCCGCCTTCTGCTGCTGCTGCAACAACGAGACTTCTGAGTTCGATATCATGTATGTCCGCCATAAGCTCGACAGCCGCCACCTCAGCCTCATCACCGACATCGACATGACACGACCGAAGACCAATCGCTTGATCCCGGATTGGATGAGCAGCTTGAAGCACCCCGAGCACGGAAACCCCGTGACATACATCGTGCCGCCCTCGGGCCGATGGCCGCAATTGACGATGGCGTTCTCTTCCGCGTGGATGATGTAGCGGTACTTCTCGGGCCGAGTGTCCGGGTACGCCGCTTCACCTTCTCCGCCGTGCCGGGGATAGCCGTTGTAGCCGAGGCCGAGGACTCGGTTGTCGGCATCGACGATCAGCGCCCCATGCTTGGTGTCGGGGTCGTGCGATCGCGACGAGGCAGCCAACGCGAGCGCCATGAAGTATTCGTCCCAGGTTGGTCGGTCATGCATCGGCCTACTCCCCGTCGTCATCATTGGCGGCCGCCGCCCCCGTCCCGCTGCTGTAACTCTTGAACTTCGCGTCGAACTTGTGTTCGTGCTTTTTCGCCATTGCAGAATCCCTTGGTCTCGGTTTCTTGTGTCATCGTGACAGCCTCAAAAATCGTTGCGTTGCGATGCGGTGCGTCGCGGCGCGAGGCGTCGCGGCGCGTCGCGGCGCGATGCGAGGCGGCGCGCTGAGGCTCTATCTCCCATTCTCCCGAAACGCCTCCAGCATCTTGCTCATATCCGCCTCCCGGCTCGCCTTGCGAACCTCCAGCTTCTTGCGCGTGCCCGTGGATGAGAACGCCGCGAGCGTTGACAACTGGGCAAAATGCACGTTGAACTTGCTGCGATCCGCTTCTGGTAGGCCGTTGGTATCCACCGTCGCCAACTGCCGCACGGCGCGATTCGCCGTTTTGTGAACATGCCGCCGATGACGGTCCGCGAGGTCGAGTTTCTGGGGGTCGCTCAGACATTCGATGCAAGCCGCTCCCGGCCGACGCTTCCACACCACGCCGTGATTGCGTTCGCAGTGGCGGATGGCCGATTGGAGTGAGGCGTAGCCTTTGCCACCGGGGGCGGTATCACGGCGGGCGATGTCGCGGAGTTGCTCATCGGTGAGCACGTTGCCGGGTGTGCCGGTTTTGAGGGCGTCGATCAGGGCGGCGGTCGCCGGACTGACACCGGGCACATGGGTTATCGAGTGGATTTCAACCGTGGCCGTCATGGTTCAATCTCCTATCAAAAGTCGTTGCGTTGTGTCGAGACGCGGCGCGTGGCGCAGCGCGGCGGAGCGGAGCGTGGCGGTGCGATGCGCTGATCGTCCATTGTCAACCCTAAGCAGCATCGTCAGCCGCCTCCGATTGTGTCTTGAAGTTCTCGATCTTGAACCGACCGTAATACCCCCGATTCGCCGGACGGAACCGGCCGATGCCGATCATCTTCCCGGCGAACTCCAAGTACTCCAGCACCTTGTCCGGCTTCTGAATCAGCTTGTCGTCCACCAGGTACAGCGAGCATTGCCCCCGCCATTCGCGGATCACCGGGTAGGTCTTCCAGACCCGAGTTCCCCCGCCGCGTTTGCCGTCGGCGTTCAGGAACAGCCGCTCTCCTTCGACAGTCTCTCTGTCGATACCGAGCGAGATGGGGTCGACGCACAGGATTCCGCTGTTGAAATGCTTGGTCCAAGTGTGTTGACCTTCCCCCTGAATCTTCTCCCCCTTGAACTTCGCGGCCTCGGACACACAATTCTTGACCGCGAGCGGCGGGATAAAGACCACGCCTTTTTTGTCGGCGTGCATACGTTCTCGCCATGTTCGCTCTTCATGGGCGTCCGCCGATTCGCCTGCATTCCTCGGGGTTCCGATGGGTTTGCTTTGGCTGTACGGGGATACTCCTACGATGTCGAATGTGGCTACTAGCATTGTTGAGTTTTCCTTTGGTTAGGGGTTGAAAAATCGTTGCGTTGAGTCGCGATACGCCGCGTCGCGCGGCGTTGCGCGGCGTTGCGAGGCGTCGCGCTGCGTCGCGTTGCGTGGCGCTGCGTCGCGGCGCCCTGATTGTCTGTTCCCGGCCATTTGCGCCTCACGAAAAAGGTCAAGTCGTCGAGCGGGGCTCACACCTTCAGCCCTTTGAGCCTGTCGAGCAGGTCAGGAATCTCACCCGGCTTCTCGCCGGACTTCACGAATGCGGTCAGGATGTCGTCCGCCCGCGATAACTGCTCGGGAGTCGCATCCTTGGGCGGCTGCTGATTGAAGATGAACTTGGTGAGCACGTCGCGCAGTGATTTCCGGGCGGCGTATATGCCGCGCAATCGGCTCTCGATGTGTTTCAGGGTGATACGGGTCGGCTCAGTGAGGGTTTCGAGCGGCTCTGTGTCGAGGGTGACGTGATTGGATTCCTTGGTATCCGACGGTGTCGGCTGGGTGGCTTCCTTAGCTGGCGGCGCGTCCGCTTCCGGCTTGGCCTCGGGCTCTGGCTTGGTCTGCTGCTTCGCTTTCGCCTTGTCGAGTTTGTCCTTGAGGGCCGAAGCGTTGGTGGCGGTTTTCGTTTCTTCCTTGGTGGGGAAGATCGTCTCGACCTTCGCGTCGCCATCCTTGATCGCCGTGTAGAAGCCCCGCAGATCGAAGACATCGGCGGCGGTCAGATCGTCAACTCGCTCCCGCTCCATCTTCTTCGCCAGCATTTCGCCCGTGACGCCGAACTCCCGGAAGGCCGCGACACAGCGCGCCCGTGTTTCCGGCAGTGACGCAGCGTCTCCCTGGAGGTATGTCATCACTGAGGTGTACACTTCTCTCCAGTTGGGGACGGTTTTCAAGACCGCATTCCGCATCGCGATCGAGCAGGCGGCGGCCATGGTTGTGGCAATCAGGTCGTCGTTGTACCGTTGACCATTCTTATATGTGATCCCACGAGCCACCTCTGCGCTCATCTGGAGGTTACTTTCCAGGTCATGGCAGACGCCTTGCGCATAGGCGAAATTGTTGTCCACCCGCATGGGTCGCGAGCCAACACGGAGGTTTCCCCATGTGGTCGACAGGATGATCGCCAACTCCACGGACGGCCCCATGATGATCTTGTTGCCGCGCGGAATCCTGTAATAACAG
>JAACEL010000263.1 GCA_011682535.1 Nitrospiraceae bacterium
ACGTGACCGTACAGGAAAGCATCGCCCACGCCGGCCGCCCCTTTGCCGTAAGAGTTGCCATATTCCTTGAAGCCTTCACGCCGGGGCCACCGATAGCCGTGCTCCGTCTTCTCGGCAATGTCCATCAGCCAACGCAAGGATCCGTCCGCCAACCGTTTCGCCGTCGGGTCGTCCGTGGCCATGTACACGCGATACAGACCCATGGCCGTCCCCGCTGCGCCGGCGCACCGCCCGGTCCAGTACTCGCCAAACGACTTCCGGTTTTCCAGATTGTACATCCGAAGCCATTTATAGCCATCGTCCACGGGGACAGCCATCTTCTCCATCCACCGGGTCGCGCCCAGGGCGTACTCCTTGTACTTCTCGTCCCCCGTAATGCGATACATCTCAGCAAGATACGCCATCGTGCCCGCAACCCCGTGGTTGTAATCCAGGTTCACACGCTTGGTCCCGATGAAGTCGTCCCAGGTGTAGCCCCCGCGTTCCGGCGTCGCCGCAGAAACCACCCAGTTCGTGACCCCTTTGGCGTAGTCGAGCGCCTCTGCGTTTCCGAACTTTTCATTGAGGGCCAAGAAGAACATGACCGGCGCGGCAGGGCCATGGGCCCATGGACCGCTCGGCCCGCCACCTTCGAGAATGCTCCAGTAATAGATCCCGTTGCCTTTGTCCTGCCTGGTTGTGCTGAGCCACCGAAACACCTTGTCACACACGTCCTTGTATTCAGGGCGTACTACGGCAAGATCTGCAAAGAACATCCCGGCCATCCCGTTTTGGACAAAGGTGATCCTCCTCTCGGGCTTTTCTTGGGCTCCCTGCGCATAGGCGAGAGGGAGTTGTGTGAACAGAGCAAAGAGACAGATTCCGGTTGCAGCCCCACGAGCTTGTCTAGTCATAATCGAGACCTCCTGTTGTATTCGCGGCCTTGCCACAGGATTCCAGATCCGAGAAAACAGGCCGACGGCCGATTAAATCGATTTTATTAAAGCATGAAACAGGCCAATTGTCAAGTCCGCCAAGTCGAGCGTCGTCCATGACCGAGCGCAAGGCCATGGATCTCATATTGGCAATGCTTTCAGCGGCTTGCTCTACATAACCCTGCATTTGACGGATTCGCTCCAGCCGCGTACAACGGAGTCAAATCGTTTTATGCCTTACGGGCGAATGCCGCACGGCGATTGCCCTTGGCTGGGTTTAGCGGGGGTAGGATTCGAACCTACGGCCTTATAGTCGTCACGTTGGTTATCCACAGCCGACAGAACTGGGCCGACTTGTCGGTGACCCAAGTCGTCTGTGGGTGTGGATAACCGCCCGGCCTGCGCCGACGAGGCAGAATCGAACGACGTCCACTTTCCGAATCTCCCACCATGCCACGAGCTTCGAATAGTCTACCGTGTTTTCATGCGTTCGTGAGAGAAACTTTGAACGTCATAATCTGGAAGGGCTTGATCTCGAAGGCGATTGTGTTACCTTCGATCCTCACCGGCTTGTCATCGCGCTCGAGACAATTGCATTCGCTGGCATGCTCCACGGGCGCGGCAAAGGTCAGCGTGGCGGGGCCGCGCGACCGGGCGGCTTCATATACACGCACCACGACCGCATCAGACTCTTCGGCTTTCTTCACCGTCTCGACGATGACATTGGGATTGGAGCACCGCACAAACGTGATCGCCCTGCCGCCGCTGCCGAACTGGTCCATTCGGTGTCCGCAAAGCGGAACGTTGAGCATGTATGCCTCCCGCACGACGCTTTCAACCGAGAAGCCCCCGCGATGGGGAAGCAGTGCGTAGGTGAAAACGTGATGGCCCTCCTCCCACGAGTCACTGGGACCGCCCGGGCTCCGCAGAAGCGTAAGGGAGATCATGTTATCCAGGCTGTCGTGGCCGTACTTGCAGTCGTTGAGCAACGCTACGCCGTAGCCACCCTCGGAAACGTCCACCCACTTGTGCGCGCAGACTTCAAACTGGGCCTGATCGTGCGGCGTGTTGGAGTGGCGGTTGCGCACAATATGGCCGAACTGAATCTCATTGCGCCATGTGTCGCTGTGAATGTCTACCGGGAATCCCACCTTGAGCATGCGGCGCCGCTCGTGCCAATCGACCTCCGTCTTGAAATCGATACGGCGGGAATGGGCATAGAAAGTTAGATCCTGCGTCAGGGTCGAATGACGCCCAATGGCGTAGCGTAGGCGATAGGTGATGAAGAGCGGGCCGTCCTCCACAACCTCCTTGGCCAAGAGTCCGTCCTCGGACTCGATCATGTCGCGATAGTACGCCTCGATGTCAAAAGCGTCCCAGTAAATTGGGACGTTCTGCGCAGAATAGAAATCGTTTATGCGCCGGCCCGGCTGGACGATCTCCCGATCGGCGTCTTTGTCAACCAAGCGGGCAATCTTGCCTGCGGAATCGAAACGCACCTTGTAGTAGGGCGTTTCCAGACTCTCCGCACCGTTGACGAAAGGGCTATCCGTTTCGTTGCCCTTGGCCTCCAAGAAGATGGAGGTCACGCTCATGCCGCCGATGGGCGCCTTCACCGCCAAGCCCGGTTTCCCGTCAACCGTACAGGTCTGACAAGGCAATGGCGTGCCATCCGCATCGCGGGCGGACGTAAAACCGGCGCCTTCCGCAAAAACGAGGGATTCCCGATCCCACGAAAGACTGTTGGCGACCAGCATTGGCGTACCGTTTTGCCGCGCGTCCAGGCCTCCCGATAAGGCGCGAAGCGCTTGCATCTTCAAGGCCGTCAGGGCCTGATTCAGGTCAACGTACTCGGCCACGATCTCCTCGCAGCTTTGGCGGATCGTCGAGCCTGCGATGTTGTCGTGACAGTGGTTGGTCAACAGCGTGCGCCAGTGCTCCTGAAGCTCGCGCGCCGGGTACGCCAAGCCCAAGGGCGTGGCCATCACCGAGAACAGCTCGACGTCCCGGAGAAGGAACTCCAGCTTGCGATTCCAGCGCTTGATCCACGCCTGGATCGTATAGGTGCCGCGGTGCAACTCGAGGTAGAGTTCGCCGATCCACCGCGGTCGCTTGACCTGTTGGTCACGCAGCCGTTTGACAAATTCGGAAACGTTGACGAAGGAGGTCTTCGGACATCCCTCGATGTCGCCCATGCGTTGAGCGCGCTCGCACATGTCCCGCGTCACGCCGCCACCGCCGTCTCCGTAGCCGATGGGACACAACACGCTGTCCTGCACTTCTTTCTGCTGAACGTGGCGCCAACAATCCCAAGACGACTCGGGAGAGACCTCGGCGTTGTAACCGAGCAACCGCGCCGTGATGAAGTGCGTGAACACTTCTGTGCCGTCGACGCCCTGCCAGAAAAAAGTGTCGAAAGGGAAGCGGGTGGTGTCGTTCCAGTTTATCTTGCTGGTCACAAATCCCTCGATCCCGCACTGGCGAAGGATCTGCGGAAGCGCCGCCGAGTAGCCGAACACGTCCGGCAACCACAAGATGTCGCTCTGATAGCCAAAACGCTCGGCCGTCGCCTTGTTCCCCTCGACAAACTGGCGAATGAGCGATTCGCCGCCCGGGATATTGGTGTCCGCCTCGACCCACATCCCCCCGTTGGGTTCCCACCGCCCTTTCGCCACAGCCGCTTCAACGCGCGGGAGGAGTTCCGGGTAGTGCTCGGCCAGCATCTCAATCAGGATAGGCTGGGACTGGATACAGCAAAGCTCGGGATACTCTTCCATCAGGGCGAGATGAGTCGTAAACGTTCGGGCCACCTTGCGGATCGTCTCGCGCAGCGGCCAGAGCCACGCGAGGTCGATATGGCCGTACCCCGCCAGTCCCACATGCGGCGTGGTGGGGCTGTTCTTTCGCGCCAACAACGGCGCCAGGATTTCGCGCGCGGACTGGGCGGCCGACTCGAGTTCCTCGTCGTCTTCCCACACAAGAGGCACGTGATCGATCGCTTGGTTGAGTTGGTCCAGGATCGTGGCCCGGCGTAGCGACTCCTCGCCCAAGGACAGGGCCGTTTGCAGCAAGACCGTGGCGTCATGAAACAGCGCATTGGTTTCTTCACGCTCGATGAGCAACTCACTCGCCTCGAGGGTGTGTGGCGGCGTCTCGCCCGGGTCCATTCCACAAACCTGATGAAAGAACATCCCCGGGTCACAGGGATCCATGCTCGACATACGATGCCCCGAGTAGGCCTCTACGGCGATGTCGAACTCCTGGCCGGCCTTGGCTTGGAGAGTGAGCAAGACCTCCTGATGGTGGGGGTTCATCCCAGCGAAGGGAATCGTATCGACGAACAACAGCTTCTCCGAAAAACTCAGGTGGCGATAGTAAACGCGCCTCCCCTGGCACCCTTGAGGGAGTGTGATCTTCCCCCGGAACCAAGCCGTCATCCATTCGGCCCCCCATCGGGTACCAAGCGGGGCGGGCCGATACTGAAGTTCGGCGGGCGGTTTGCGGAAATGCTCTTCGGTTTCCGCGTAATCGAGGGCGACATCCTGCAGTTTGCCGTAACGCCATTGCCCAAGCCGGGCGATACGCTTCCGGAGCTTCTCGACAACTTTTGGGGGATGCATCTTCCAACATCCTTTACAATCGGCCGGGCGATTTTCGTGAAATCGAGTAGGTGGCCGTGACCGTGCGCGACGCGCCAGGCGCCAACGGAGAAAGGTCGGGAACGAGTTCGAGGTTCACTTGCTCGTTTGGGAGATTGAAGTAATAGAAAACGCTATCGAGCTGGTCCGGACAGAAGTCAATCGTGAGCGTGAGCCGTTTGCGAGGCACATGGAAGGCGCAACGCGACATGCCTTCCGGCTCGATGCGATCCGCGCCCGTCTCCGATGGCCCCACATAGTTGAGTCCCTGCCGTTGCCACACGCCATCACGTTCGATCCAGATCTGCGGCGTGTACGGGCCTTGGAGCCAGAACTCGGGATGCGGCTTGATCAAGGGCCGCACCGGCCGTTCACCCTGATTGGTGATAGTGAACGCAACCTCGAGCGCGTCAACGCCCGGATCGAGCCGCATGCTACGGCGAACAGTCAGCCCGTTGTCCAAAGCTCTCTCCACCGTTAGCAGCCCGCCGGCGCGTTCGACAACGTCATAGACGCCCTCGATACCTTCCTCGACCTCGGGATCGTCCGGATCCATGACTTCCCAATCCTGCCAACGCCAACGGCTATTGAGAATCGCCTCTTCGCCGCGGAACAAGTCAATGCCGGTTCGCTTATCCAGGAACCGGACGACGGATCCGTTGAGTTCGGGGAGCACCCATACCTCGTAGAACTCGTTCTCGATTTTCTCGATCGTCACGCGTTGGTAGCGGGGGGGCGTCTTTCCGCCCAGCCGCTCCCGCAGCTCCTTGATGGGCTGATCCTCGAGCATCGTGACACCCATATCCGTGATCATCGCCCAGTACTCGTCGAAAGTCTGGCTTGGCGGCCGTGAAAGAATGTAGGCGTCGTCGGTGAGTTCGATGTTGGGAATGCACACCAGGGCGGCGTACTGCACGGGCAAGTAGACGGAGCGTAACCGCTCGCGCAAGACATCGTCCTGCGCAACGGCGAACGCCTTCTGGAAGATGGCGTCCGCTTTGACCACGGTGTCGTAGTCCATCCACTCCAGCTTGGAATTGAAGGCCAGGTAGTACTCGTCCGCTAGCACTTTGCTCGTGATGAGCTTGATGTACTCGTGAATATAGGGCCCGGCCTCCCGGTAGTACAATGCGATGAATTCGTCGAACAACTCGCGCCAGTCCACCTCGGGATCCCAGACGGCTCGTCCAAGGATATATCCTTTCAGATACTCGAAATCGCTGTGGGGTGAGGTCGGGCTGGACTGCTCGAACAGACCCTTGACCCCATGGTCGGCGAAGAACTTGACGTTGGGCTGCAAGACGTGGAAATTGGGCTGAGGCTGCTGATGAGAGTACCAGTTCTGCGTATAGTCCCAGATGTACAGGTTCTTCGTGATCTTGGACCAGCGTTTGATATCTTTCTGGAAAGCGCGGTTGTACCTGTTCTGCCGGTCGGCGAGGGGATGTGAGAAGTCGCACTCGATCGAGCATAGGCGAACGATGACGTTGTCGCGCGGCCGCAAATGCTTGGGCGGCTTGCGGGTGTAGGTGTAGGCGAACGTGTCGATGTAAGCGCCGGGGAACTCGTCCTCGATCGCTTCGGCTACCCGGTTGACAAACCACAGCACGCTCCCCGCGTGGCTGTCCTCGCGATCGTCGATGGCCTTGCAGTCAGCACATTCGCACCAGAACCCCGTATCCATCTGCGTCACGCTGACGATCTTCCGGGCCGGCATACTCTCTCGGAGAATTCCCCGAGTCTTCTCCACCACAATATCCAACACGTCCGGATTGGTCAGACACAACTGCGTGCCCTTCTGTTTGACCAGTCGCTTCCCATCCACCAGCGAAAAGTACTCGGGATGCGACTCGCCGTACTCGTCCGGCGACACGAAACTGTGAAACGTGTGGCCGAATCCGTTGGCATACGCGATGTGACCGCCCATCTCTTCGCCGATCTGCGGGTGCTGCCCGTTGAGGCGATGGACGGCCGCGAACCAGGGATTTTGCAGAAACGCCCGGTAACTGATAGTGCGCCACTCGAAAACGGGGACGTAGCGGAAATCGAGCCGGGGCAGCGACGGGGGCGCGGAGGGAACGTGCGTGTAATCTGGAGCCAGCCAGCGCACACCCATGTATCGTTGGAAAAACTCGTATACGCCGTACATCGTGCCACGTTGCTGCCCGCCAACAATCAGCAGGTCGGTTCCAACGCTCTTGATGTGCAGCCCATCGGGGCCGAGGCCGTCGAGATCGAGCTGGCGCAACAACGCCGCGGGCACACCCTCGCGCCCGATCCAGACCGTGCTACCGCCCGCCGGGGCGGGTCCGTCGCCTGGTTCATGGCCGGTGCACATCCGCCAGTACTTCTTGAACTCCGAGGCCGCATAGCGCTCCGAGGGCGACGCCGCCTGCGAAACGGCGACACACACACCATCGTAGCTTTCTTCCTGTAACCAGCCGTCCGCCGAATGGGCTGTCGAAACGAGGATCAACAACGAAGCCAACAACAACAGTAGCGTTCTCATGTGCGCTCCTTTCCGATCGGGGCATGCGTTGATTCGTGAACCATACCATTCTAGGATACTCAAATGTAAGTACATATTTCCAACAAGAAACCAAGACCACATAAACAACTGC
>JAACEL010000264.1 GCA_011682535.1 Nitrospiraceae bacterium
ACCATCGGCGACGGAGCCGTCATCGCCGCCAACAGCGTCGTCACCAAAGACGTGCCCCCCATGGCCATCGCCGCGGGCAGCCCCGCACAAGTCATCAAGCGGCGTCCAACCGCTGAATCCGAGACGTGAACCCATGCGACTGGCCAAGCTACCCGGCGAATCCACCCGCGGCTTCCTCGAACGACTCCGAGATGCCGTTCTGCTGCGCATCAGCCCCGCATTCCGGGAGCGGCGCCGCCTCGAAAAAATGGTCGGGCCCACTGGCGTCTGGAAAGCTCTCGAACGCTACCAGGTCGGGTGCCTCAAGGCGCTGGGACTCCGGCCCCAACACCACCTTCTCGACATAGGCTGCGGCCCACTCCAAGGCGGCATACCGCTTATACGATACCTCGACACCGGCCGCTACGCCGGCATCGACATCCGCCCCGAGTCCATCGCCGAAGCCCACCGCCAAGTCCGCAAAGCCAAACTTCAAGCCAGGGAACCCTTCCTCGCCGTATCGGAGACCTTCGGCCGCGACGAACTCGGCGAACGTACCTTCGACTTCTTCTGGACCTCGCAACTCCTTTACCACCTCGACGACGACCTCGCCGAAATGTGTTTCACGCAGGTTGCCGCCCGCATGCGTCCCGGCGCACGCCTCATCGGCGACTTCATCCCGACCGACGGACCATCCGAACGCCGCAGCGACAACTGGCAGGGCTTCACCTTCTTCCACCGCCCCTTCAGTTTCTTCGAAGACCTCGCCACACGCCACGGCATGCACATGCTCCGTCACGGCAAGCTGCGCCAATTTGGCTATCCCGTCAGAAAAACGTATAGTCTCAGCGACAACGAGCTACTCGAGTTCAGAAAGAAATAAGACACGGGGTGGAGGCGCGCGGCCGCAGTACCGCCGCACGAATGGGACGCGAACCTGGCCGCGGCGCCAGAGTCGCCCCACAATCTCTGGAGGAAGCCGCGGGCAACCGTATGTGTGGAATTTGCGGCATAGTCGACTGGGGCACTGAACCCGCCGTCGATCCATCCGTACTCAAACGCATGGCCTGGACGATCCGTCACCGGGGCCCCGATGAACTCGGCCTCTACCACGACGAACGAGCCGCCCTGGGCCACGCGCGCCTGAGCATCATCGACCTCGCCGGCGGCGCGCAGCCCATGTCCAACGAAGACGACTCCCTGTGGATCGTCTTCAACGGCGAGATCTACAACTACCTCGAACTGCGCCCTGAACTCGAGCGGCGCGGACACCGTTTCAAAACCCGTTCCGACACCGAAATCATCCTCCACCTCTACGAAGAGCACGGTCCTCGCTGCCTCGACCACATGAACGGCCAGTTCGCCTTCTGCATCTGGAACCGCAACGAACGCTCCGTCTTCATGGCACGCGACCGCGTCGGTATTCGCCCCCTCTACTACGCCAACCCCGGATCCCGCCTCCTCTTCGCCTCCGAAATCAAGAGCCTCCTTGCTACACCTTATGTCTCGGCCGCTATCGACCCCATCGGACTCGACCAGACCTTCACCTTCTGGAGCCCCCTGCCCCCGCGCACCGCATTCGAGGGCATCCT
Source organism: Nitrospiraceae bacterium (assembly GCA_011682535.1). GTDB lineage: Bacteria > Hydrogenedentota > Hydrogenedentia > Hydrogenedentales > SLHB01 > JAACEL01. The sequence goes on from JAACEL010000264.1 coordinate 1,572, forward strand.
TCAGCTTCCACCCGCCCACTACCTCGTCGCCACCCCCAGCGGACTGCGCGTCGAACGATACTGGACACACGCCTTCCCCGAACAGAGCGCCCTCGAGGTCCGCGACGAACGCGAATACGTGGACGCCCTGCGCGACGAACTCGTCAAAGCCACCAAGCTCCGCATGCGGGCCGATGTGCCCGTTGCCGCGTATCTCAGCGGGGGACTCGACTCCTCACTTACCAGCGCCGTCATCAAAGAGCACACCGACACGCCGCTCAACACCTTTTCCGTGCGCTTCAACGACGCCCGCTACGACGAAAGCGCGCATCAGGATACGATGGTGGCCGCCCTCGGCACCCAACACCGCAGCATCACCATCGGAAAAGACGACATCGCACGCGCATTCCCCGAAGTCATCTGGCACACCGAAGCCCCCATTCTCCGAACCGCGCCCGTACCCCTCCACCACCTGTCCAAACTTGTGCGCGACTGCGGCATCAAAGTCGTCGTCACCGGCGAAGGCGCCGACGAAATGCTCGGGGGCTACAACATCTTCAAGGAAGACAAGATCCGCCGATTCTGGGCGCGCGACCCAGAATCCGCCCTGCGCCCGCTCCTTCTCGCGCGCCTCTACCCCTACATACGGCGCTCCGCGGGCGGCGCAACCGACACCTACTGGCAACGGTTCTTCGCCAAAGGGCTGACCGACACCCAGGCCCCTTGCTACTCGCATCTCATCCGCTGGGGCAACACCGCGCCCATCAAGCGATTCCTCACCCGCGGCTTCAAAGACCGCATCGGCGGCCACGACGCCATCGCGCAGTTTACCGCCGCCCTGCCCGAAGGGTTCGACACTTGGGCGCCCCTGTCCAAGGCCCAATACATCGAAACGGCGACGTTCATGACTGGTTATCTGTTATGCTCCCAGGGAGACCGGGTTTCCGCGTCGCACGGAGTCGAAGGAAGGTTTCCCTTCCTCGACCACCACGTCATCGAATTCGCGGCACGGATCCCGCCCAAGTACAAGATTCGGGCCCTGGAAGAGAAACGCGTACTCAGGCTCGTGGCGAAGGATCTCGTGCCCGACGCCGTGCGGCGCCGCGCCAAACAGCCCTATCGCGCACCCGACAGCGCCTCCTTCTTCGACGGAGAAGGTTGGGACTACGTACGCGAAGCGCTGAGCGAGCAAGCCGTCCGCGAGGCGGGCTGCTTCGACCCCAGAATGGTCGAGCGCCTCGCCGCCAAGTGCGTCGGCCAAGAAAGGGCCAAGCCCAGCGCGCGCGATGACATGGCCTTGGTAGGTATACTGTCGACACAATTGCTGTACCGCCAGATGGTGCAGGAGTTTCCCGGGAATGAAGCCATACCGGACGACGCCTTTCACGTCCGGACGGCTCGCAATGCAGCACGATGATGACGCGGAGGGAATAGAAAGCGTGAGAGAGCAGATCCGAGAGTTTGTATTGGACGCCTTCATGTACGGCGCGGCCCCCGAAGAACTGGACGACGACGCATCGTTCCTCGAAACAGGTATCATGGACTCGACCGGCATCATGGAACTCGTCATGTTCCTCGAAGAAGAATTCGATTTCAAAGTCCAGGACACCGAGATGGTCCCCGAGAATCTCGATTCTGTCGACAATCTGTGTCAATATCTATCCAAGAAGGGGGTGCCCGCCTGACGAGGAAACGCGGCGGGGCCTGATCACCGGAAAAGGCGGACCATGGTTGTTCACGATTTCCTGACGAGAAGCGCCCGACGCTGGCCGGACAAAGAGGCCTGCATCACGCCCGAGCGCAGGCTCACCTACGCCCAGTTCGACGCGGAGGCCACCCAATTCGCGCGCGCCCTCGTCGATGCCGGCATCGAGAAAGGCGATCGTGTGGGCGTCTTCCTCGAGAACCGCGTCGAAGGCGCCATCGCCATCTTCGGCATTCTCAGAGCCGGAGGCGCCTTCGTCATGATCAACCCCACCACAAAACCTGACAAGGCCTGCTATATACTCAACGACTGCGCCGCAAAAGCCGCCGTTGTGCCCATGCGCGCCAAGGCCGCCATCGAAGCCATCGAAAACGACGTCGCCTCCATGCGCGCCATCTTCACCTGCGGACCTATACCCAAAAACGCCTCTCCGTCAGGCGCCGTGCCCCACTTCGACTTCACCACACGTGCCGCCCAGTTCCCCGCCGGCCCCGGCCCCGTCCGATGCATCGACATGGACCTCGCGGCCATCATATACACCTCCGGCTCCACAGGACGCCCCAAAGGCGTCATCATGACACACCTCAACGTCATCTCCGCCGCGACCTCCGTCTCGGACTATCTCGAAAACGTGCCCGAGGACATCATACTCAACGTCCTGCCCCTCTCATTCGACTACGGCCTCTACCAGCTCCTCATGACCGTCAAGATCGGCGCAACACTCGTACTCGAACGCTCATTCGCTTACCCCTACCAGATCGTACAGCGCATCAAAGACGAAGCCGTAACGGGGTTCCCCGGCGTGCCTACCATGTACGCCATGCTCCTCCAGATGGAGCAGCTCGACCCCGCCATGTTCGACACCGTACGCTTCATCACCAACACCGGGGCCGCCCTGCCCGTCCCCCACATCAAACGCCTCGGCAGCCTTTTCCGAAACGCCCGTATCTACTCCATGTACGGCGTCACCGAATCCAAGCGCTGCACCTACCTCCCCCCCGAGGAACTCGAACGCCGGCCCGCTTCCGTCGGACGCGGCATGCCCAACGAAGAAGTCTTCGTTGTCGACGACGACGGCAACCCCGTCGCGCCCGGAGAAGTCGGCGAACTCGTCATACGCGGCTCCAACGTCATGCAAGGCTATTGGGAACTCCCCGAAGCCACCGCCGAAGTACTCCGCCCTGGACGCTACCCCTGGGAAAAAGTCCTCTACACCGGCGACCTCTTCAAGACCGACGAAGAGGGATACCTCTATTTCGTCTCACGAAAAGACGACATCATCAAGAGCCGCGGCGAGAAGGTCAGCCCCCGCGAAGTGGAGAACGTCATCTGCGAAATACCCCAAGTGCAGCAGGCCGCCGTGATCGGCATACCCGACGAAATCCTTGGCCAGGCCGTCAAGGCCTTTGTCGTGCTCACGCCGGGCGCGGAACTGAACCAACGTGACATCATCGGCCACTGCACGCGCCGCCTCGAAAGCTTCATGGTTCCCAAGGTGGCGGAATTCCGCGACGATCTGCCCAAGACGTCGAGTGGAAAAGTGAAACACAAGGCACTGGGCGAGCCCGATCAAGGAAAGGAGACAAGCTGTGGCCAATAATGGCACAACCGCATCTCACCGGACACGGCCCCTCGCGGAGTGTGACGCGAGGCGTGAATCCGGCTTGCTGGGAGACCTATGAACGAGAGACCGATCTTCTTCGGAACGCCGCAAGAACGCATGTTCGGCGTCTTGCACCAGCCACGCCAAAGCGTCGACTGCAAGAACGCGGGCTGGCTGATCTGTTCCGCATTCGGAGAAGAGCGCAACCAATCCCAGCGTCACATGGTCGAATGGGCCCGGGCTCTCTGCCGCGAAGGATTCTGGGTGCTACGCTTCGACTATCGGGGATACGGCGACAGCAACGGACTCTTCGAAGAACACCCCATCGAACACTACCTCGAAGATATCGAGATGGCCGTCACCGAACTCGAGAAACGCTCGGGCGTCCCGTGCCGGGGACTCTGCGGCCTGCGCCTCGGAGCCACCCTCGCCGCACTCGCAGGCACATGCCACGTTCGCGAACCCATGCTCCTGCTCTGGGAGCCCGTCGTCAGTGGAGAGGACTACGTCGACGAACTCCTCCGATTCGTCATCTCCCAACAGATGAAGGAAAACGGACAGGCCGAGGTTACCCGGGAATCCCTACGCCAGACCCTCACCGAAGGCGGAGAGGTGACGATCTTGGGACACACCATCACCAAGCCCATCTTCGACTCGCTGCGCGCCATCGACCTCACCGCCCCGCTGCCCGCGAAGACCGGCCCCATACGCATCGTGCGCATCGCCAACCGCGCCCAATCCAAAATGCCCAAACCCCTCGACGCCCTGAGAGACGCTTGGGTCAAGACCGGCGCAGATGTCTGCCTCGAGCCCGCCCGGTCACCCCTCCCCTGGTACGCGGCCACACGCGAATACGATGTACGCCCGGCCAAGCTCTTCGAGCCCACCATCGAGTGGATCCGGGCCCACTACTCCGACACCTGCGCCCACAACGTCCTACCCAGCGGAGAACCCAGCTCCACAAAGCACACCGGGCCGATATGGTGCGAACGCGCCGTCGAGTTCGACATCGACGGCACGGCAACCTGGGGCATCCTCAACACCCCCGCGGAGCGCCACCCCGAGCGCCCCGTCGTCCTCATGCTCTCCGTCGCCGAAAACTGCCGCGCAACCGACGCCCGATTCTACGTCAAGCTCGCCCGCGAACTCGCACGCCAAGGTTACACATCACTGCGCGTCGACCCACGCGGCGTCGGCGACAGCGGCGGGATCATCGAAGCCGACACCGTACCCAACCTCTACCTCCAGATCCAGAACGGACTCTTCGTACGCGACACCCAAGTCGCCATCGACTTCCTGCAACGCGAGCTTGGAACCGAAACCGTCGTCCTTACTGGAATCTGCGGCGGCGCCATCTCTTCCGTACTCTGGGGCGCGCAGGACAAACGCGTCGTCGGCGTTGCCCCCCTCGAACTCACGCTGCTCTACGAAACTCAGCCCGGCCTCGCGGAAGTCTCCCAGGAATCACGCCGCCTTCTCCAGAAACTCGTCCTCGCCTGGCAGCCCACGACCACACGACGCATCACTCAAACCTTCTTGACCGCCCTCAAGAGCCGCTACGGATCCCTTAAGTGCAAGCTTCAAGGCGTCAAAGACGTACAACCCCTCGCCGCGCCCCTCGGCCCCCGCGCCAATACCGCCGTCCTCGCCGCACTACTCGAACTCGCCCAGCGGAACGTCCCCACTCTTGCCATCTTCGGTGACACCTTCGGCGCCGGCGCATTCAAAGACATCGAGCCCACCCTGCGCGCCGCCTTCGGTTCCGCCGCCTCCAAGCTCCAATACCACAAAGTAGAGAAAGCCGACCACCTTTTCACCACCCCCCCACACACCCAAGAAGTCTTCCAAACCCTCACCGACTGGCTGAAGCAACTCTAGGGGTTCTGGCTGGACCCCTAGCCGTGACCTTCGTGCCTGTGCAGTGCACGCTCCCCGCCTATCTGCGCCGCCGGAATGCCCCCGCCAACACGACACACATCGCCGCCAGACACACGCCCGCCGCCCCCGCCACGGGCAGCGCACCAACGGCGAACACCTGCACGTACACCGGCGCCGTCGCATACAGCGTCTTCGCCTCATCCGCCACGAAGCACTGGTACCAGCCCGCATCCGAAACGCTCAGCGAAGCCACCTCAAACACAGCCCCCGTCGCACCCACGATCTCCGAGCCGTCCTTCACCCACTGATAGCTCACCTCGCCCACCATGCCCGAAAGACCCACCCGCAACTCGAGCCTTTCCCCTACCTCGAACCACCCCCCCACCGGCTGTTCGACAATCTCACCCTCGCCTTCGCCCTC
>JAACEL010000028.1 GCA_011682535.1 Nitrospiraceae bacterium
GGTTTTCACCCACCTGGTGATGGCGTGGCTGAGCGTATCTCGCGTGTAACCAAGCTCTTCGGGCGCGCCACAATACGCTACCCGGCGTTCGGGGCGCCGGTGTCCGCATTGTGTTCTGTATCCTCCTGTGCTCTAATATCGTCTTGGCAAGAGGAGGCGGTATGGGCTGGGAGATCGAGCGGAAGTTTCTTGTCAAGGATGAAAGCTGGCGCGAAGGCGCGGCGGGCGAACGTTACCGCCAGGGCTACCTGGCCATCGGCCCCCCGGCATCCGTCCGCGTCCGCGTCGTGGGCGACACCGCCCTCCTCAACATCAAGAAATCCACCCTCGACATCGGCCGTGCCGAATACGAGTATCCCGTCCCTGTCGAAGACGCCCACGAAATGCTCGACACCCTCTGCGACGGGATTATCATCGAGAAGACCCGCTACAAGGTGCCCGTCGGCTCCCATCTCTGGGAGATCGACGTATTCGAAGGCGTCAACGCGGGCCTGATCGTGGCCGAGATCGAGTTGGATTCCGAAGACGAAACCTTCGAGCACCCCGCCTGGCTGGGCCAAGAAGTCTCCGGCGATGCCCGCTACTTCAACTCCAGTCTCAGCCAGCACCCCTTCTGCGACTGGTAGGACTGGCAATTCCCGCCCCTGTTCTCGTATGATTCTCTGCCACGGGCCGAGGCCATGTGATGAAAGGAAACTCCTATGTTCGAGCAAGTGAAAATGGCGCCCCCTGATGCAATCCTGGGACTGACCGAGGCATTCAAGAACGACACGCGACCGGGCAAGATCAACCTTGGCGTTGGTGTCTACAAGACTGCCCAGAACGAGACGCCTGTGCTCGAATGCGTGAAACGCGCCGGCGAGCGCGTCGTCCAGGCTGAGACGACGAAAAGCTATCTGCCGATCCCCGGCGCGCCCGAATATGGCTGCTACGTGCGCGAGATGCTGTTCGGCGCCGATAGCGAGATCGTCCAGAACGAACGCGCCGTCACCGCCCACACGCCCGGCGGCACCGCCGCCCTGCGCGTCGCGGGCGACCTCATCAAAAAATCGTTCCCGGACGCCAGCATCTGGCTGAGCAGCCCCACGTGGGCCAACCACAATGGCGTGTTCTCCGCCGCCGGCATTGAGACCGAGTCCTATCCCTACTACGATGCCGCCAACAAGTGCCTCGCGTTGGACGACATGATGGCCGCCCTCGCCCAAGTGCCCGCGGGCGACGTCGTCCTGTTCCACGCCTGCTGCCACAACCCCACCGGCATGGACCCCAACGCTGAGCAGTGGAAGGCGATCGCCGGCCTCGCCGCCGAGCGTGGTTTCCTGCCGTTTGTCGACTTCGCCTACCAGGGCTTCGGCAAAGGACTCGAAGAAGACGCCGCCGGCCTACGCGCGTTTTGCCGGGCGGGTTGCGAATTGATCGTATCGAGTTCCTTCTCGAAGAACTTTGGGCTCTACAAAGAACGTGTGGGCGCGTTGACCATCCTCGCCGACTCCGCCGATGCCGCGGCCCGCGTGTTCAGTCAGATGAAGCGCTGCATTCGCCGCAACTACTCCAACCCACCCGCGCACGGCGGCGCGCTCGTCACCACCGTACTCGGCGACCCCGAACTGCGCGCCCTGTGGGAAGGCGAGGTCAAAGAGATGCGCGACCGTATCAACGGCATGCGCAAGCTGTTCGTCGACACGCTCAAGGCCAAAGGCGTCGAGCAGGATTTCTCGTTTATCACCACCCAGCGCGGCATGTTCTCCTTCTCCGGTCTCAACAAAGACCAGGTCGGCACGTTGCGCGAGAAGCACGCCATTTATATCGTCGGGTCGGGACGTATCAACGTCGCTGGCATGACACCCGGCAACATGGACGTCCTCTGCGAGGCCATCGCCGAAGTGCTGTAGCACGAGCCACGGATGGGCACAGATTAACGCCGATAAGAAGTTCGGAAGCGCCAATCCGTGTCCATCCGCGTTCATCCGTGGATCATGTTCCGCCGCATATCTACCCGTCCCGGAACCAACTCGCCGCGAACATCGATATCGCCGCCGGGGTCGCCAGCAGCAACGCGATCATCGCCAACAGTCCGTAACTACTCGAATCCGTCTTCGGGAAGAACGACTCATACACGAACAGCAACGCCATTGGGCCGATGCCCACCAACAAGCAAAACCCCGCCCCGATGCGCGCAAAACGCCCCAGCGCCGCTCCCAACACGAATCCAACCACGAGTGACACGCCAATGCTCAAAAACATGACAGATCCTTTTCGCGGCTGCCCATCGCCGCGGCGCGCTACTTTCTCGTCAGAATGATCCGCTGCCGGGCCAGGTCGGCGCGGCGTTCGAGACATTCTTTGTAGTCGGCATAGGCCGCGGCAGGGGCCTGCCGCAGGTCGAATTGGTCTTTGAACCGGATCTGCGACTTGCCCTTGCGTAAGCGCGCGCGGTACGAGACGATGTCGCTCTTAGACTTCACGTTGTTGGGCAGCGAATGAACCTTGTATGTCTTCGGGAAGTGGATCACACCATCGAACGAACTGCGTTTGACGTGGTCCCAGAAAAGGTCATGTTCGCGCGTGGGACGCCCCACTTGGCCGGCGTAGTACAGGACGGCCGGGATGTTGAAGAGCATGAGGTCGTCGCCGGCCTTGACGGCGTAGCCGGGGATGGTGCATTGGAGTGTGAGCGCAGGCGGCACGGTGAGATCGGCGAGATCCGTTTTCTCGTAGCTATCGAGCGTCGCGGCGGGGTGGTACATCCCGGCGATCTGTTCGAGCTGGTTGCGCAGGTTCTGATCGTCGAGATCCTTGAACTGACGAATCCACTGGCCGTTGTTGCCGTTGCCCGAGTACGTCACGGTCAGTTCGAGACGGCCATCCTCGTCGAGCGTTGCTTCGAAAGTGGTCGCATCGAGTTCGTCTTTCGGCGACGCCTGCTGCGTGGTCGTCAACTTGTCCTCACCTTCGCGAATCAGCAACGCGGGGACGTCCTGCAATCCGCCCGGCAGTGCGCCGAAGGGAAGCTGGTCGTCTGCCGCGCTCGAGAACTCGCGCTGTTTCTTCAGGTAGACGGCCGTGCGGTTGAAGGCGCGCAGCGACGGCACATCCCGCGCGATCGGCCCTTCGCCTCGCCCCCGCACCAGCGCGAACACGTTGTCAATGCCCGCGGCTTCGAGCATCTTGTGATAGAGAAAGTTCTTGTCGAGTTCGTTCGCCATACCTCGCCGCACCGTCTCGTCTGGCGGATAGGGAACGAGGCGGTAGTGGCGTTGGGGCACGTCCACCATGCGCACGTTGCGAGCGACGAAGCTGTGGATGGCGGCCGCGCCGCCTGCGGCCTTCAACTTGCGCGCCTTCTCAATGAGTGCGTCGGAAAGCGGGGCCACTTCGCTGAGTGTCTCGGCGTACGCCGTGCTCAGTTCCTCCCAGGTGGCCGGGACCGCCAGTGTGAGATTGCCGACGTACGATCGGCGCGGCGGCATGAGGGGCTCGGTGATGATCCCCGGTTGCGGTTCCGGCAGGCGCCATACAAGATGGGCGAGATCGCGGTCGCTCCGAGGCACGACAAACGTCTCGACCGTCAGTCCATTCGCCCAAGGACCGTCCGTGGCAAAGCTGAGGGCTTTGCCCACGTCGCCGCGGGGTTCCCCGTCGACATGAGGCAGGGGGACAATCACCTTGACCTCCTTGCGCAGGATGGGGGCGGGGGCGCGGAACAGCTCCTCCGCGTAGAAGTCCTCAAGCACGGCCTTGCGTTCACGGACCACGCTATATTGCACGTCGAGGATGCTGCCTGGCCGGGGTTCCTTGCACGCGAATCGGAAGCGGGACAGGCGCCGATAGTCGGGGAAGCTCGCATGGATGGATTCGTTCTTGAGCGCCGCGTCGTCGAGGTGCAGCACGCGTCCGTCGGGCGTGACGGTGAGAGCGAAGTCGATCCGCGGCATGTCGGTGTCTTCGAAATACCACACACTCTGCGTCGCCACCGCTTCCCCGCGTTGTTGCAACACCTTCGTGATAAAGCGGTGCGTGTCGATGACGATCCCCGGCCTGGTCAGGTCGATGGTGCGCAGTTCCAGCAACGTGACCGAGCCCGCGGCGGGATAGTCTTCCCGGGAAGGCTGGTTGGCAAGGCACTCCCTGAGTCGTTCATCCGTGATCTGTTCCACGGTTTGGATTTCGTCGAACTTGCGCGCGCGCTGCAAGGCGATACGCAGTATCTCCTTTTTCTCGAAGGTTTTCTCGCCGTCGGCGCCCTCGAATACAACGGCGTCCTCTGTCATCGATTTCAGGCGGCCGGGTTCCTGTTCGGCCCCGCGCAGATAGAGCGTGTCGGCCTGCGCCGTGAAGGCCGCAACCAACAGGACAAGGGCAAGGCTCAGCGATGTGGCGGGACGGCTGGCTGTCGGATATTGGAATTGTTTCATGGCGTCAACCCTCATCCGTTAAGAAGATCTCTTTCGTAGAGAACGCTGCGATGGCGCGTAAGGCGTCACGATATTCGGGATACGCCTCGGCCGGGACCTCGCGCTGCAACCGCCGGAACACCCCGCGGAACAGCACCTTGCCGTCCGCTTCTTCATACTTGGCGTGGTACTCGATATGGTCGTTCTGGATGTCCAGTGGCGGCGGCAACCATCGCGCCACGAATCCCGGCGGCAATGTCAGATCGATCTCCAGGATCCGCTCCTCCGTCGTCCGATACTCGATCGGATAGCGCCGTGTCTCCAGCGCCACCTCGGGGTAGTCCCGCTCCAGCGTCGGAATTTTCAGGTACATGAGGTCTTTGGCCCGGATCGCATGGCCGGAAAGTGTGTAGTCGATCGTCATCGACAACTGCTGCGACAGATCGTTCAAGTCCGACAGCGTGAAGTCCTCCAGCACCGCCCCCGGACTGATCGAGTTGACGTATTCCGCCATCATCGACTTGCGATTGTCCTCGCGCTGGCGTTTCCAGAAGCCCCGGATTCCCGCCTCAGTGCTGCCGTTGTACTCATTGCGCGTGCGCACCGTCACGTCGCCGTTTTCCGCCAGCGTCACGTCCAGGTGCGAGAAGCGCTGGTTGTCGGACGGCGGCGGCAGTGGAATCGTCCGCACGTCGCCTCGGATCGCGTTGATGGCCGCCACGTCGTGGTCGTCCGAGCGGAAGTAGGGGTAGCGATAGTTCTGCGCCGTGGTGTCGAGATAGAAGTCGCGGCCGTTCAGCGTCACCTCGTTGATGCAATGATTGCCGTTCAGCGTCGGAATCTCCGTCGTCGCCGTGCCCGCGTCGTTGGTACGCAGAATGACCGGGTAACTGTCAACATCGATGGCTTTGAGCATCGTCGAGAACAGAATGGCCTTGTCCGTGCAGTCGCCGTAGCGGTTGTCGAACGTCTCCTGCGCCGTATGCCCCGAGAAACCCGCGCCCAGGCTGCCCTTGATCGAAATATACCGCGTGTTCTCCTGCACCCAGTGGTAGATGCGCGCCAGCTTGTCTTCGACCGAATCGGCGCCCGCTGTGATCTCCGTCACCGCCGCCTCGATGGCCGGCGTCAGCTTGATGCGTGCCCGCTGCAAGCCGCCCAGCAAGTCGAAGACGTCCTCCCACGTTTCAAACACCGACGCGTCCATGTAGGGCACCACGTCATGCTGCGGCGGCATGTAGGGCTCTGGCGCGATCGGTGGCACGTTTTCGAGTTGCCACGTATAGGACTTCGTGCTTCCCGTCTCGGTGATCGCCGGTTTCGCCTGTTCCGCGTCTTCAAACCGCCGGGTCGTGTAATGGAACGGGATATTCTTCGGCACGGTGACCTTCACCCTCGAGAACACCACCGGTTCCGTACTCTGGAACAGGTATCCGGGACTGAACAGCCGCGGATCCTCCGGGTTGTAATTGTCGTACTCGTAGCTGTACTCGACGATCGACCCCACCTCGACCCCGGGGATCACCCCCGACATCACTTTGCGGTTCGGGTTGAAGAACGACAGCGCCTCCGTCGGGCTGCCCACGCGCAGGGCGTCCACCCGCATCGTGTGCATCGTACCGTCCGGCGCGATCGAACGCGCAAACAGCATCCGCACCCGGCTACGCCCCTCCGTGAAGCCCATCGTAATCTGCGCCCACGCCTTCATCTCTTCCTTCAGCACCAATCCCGCAAAGTGGTAGCGGTACGTGTTCGTGCCATCGGGGCGGTACTCGAACTCGCCGTCGTCGACCAGGATCACCCCCGCGCATCCGGGGCTCAACTCCGCCATGCGCGCGGCTCGTTCCACCTGCGCCTGCGCCAGGTCCGACAGGGCCTGCACGCCCTGCGCCATCGCCTGGCCCGCGGCCGCCAGATCGTCCAGGCGAAACTCGATCACTTGCACGTCGTCGCGCGGTATCGTTTCGCCGCCCGGCGCCGTGAACTGTTTGCCGTCGAACGTCATGCCGCCCAAGCCGGGGCGGGTCTCGCCATCATAGAATGTGATACGTTCATCGAGGGCGCCCGCGGCGCCACAGGCGATCAACACGGCGGCCATCAAGAAGCGGGGTAGAATCGTCACGTCGTCATCCTCCACACGTGGGCCAACTGCCCGTTACATTTCAGGAAATCCAGCATACCAGAAACGTCTCACCGAGGTGCAAAGACGCCCCCGTTGTCGCTCGACGTTACTACTCGCTCACCCTTGCGCGCCGCGCCGCCGCCGGCGGGCTTTCTGTTTGCGGATCTTTTCGCGGCGCTTGGCTTCGGGGCTGGCCTCGCCTAGGGTCTGGGCTTCGATGAGTTCGCAGAGGCGGCGCCGGGCGTAGAAACGGTTGAGGCCTTGGGAGCGGGCCTTCTGCATCTTGACTTCGAGGCCGGTGGGGGCGTGTTTGAGTTGCACGCAGGTGGCGGAGCGATTGACCTTCTGTCCGCCGGGGCCGCCGGAGCGTACGAAACGTTCGTCGAGATCCTCCTCGCGCACGCCGCAGCGTTCCATGCGCGCGCGAAGTTCGGCCTCTTTCTGAGGGGTCACGCCGAAACTGGGCATGCGGCTCCACTCCGTCTACCTTTTTTCGTAAGCGTTCAGGCCGCAAGCGCTTACCGCGGAAAACGGCGACTGAACCCCGGGCCAGGCTATAGCACCCGTAGCGTTGCGCAGGTCAAGTAGTCCGTCTCGGGCATGGCCATGAGCACGGGGTGGTCGGGCGCGGCCCCGCGCACGTCGAGAATCCAGACTTGGCGCCTCGCGGCGTTGGCGGCTCGCTTGAGCGTCTCGAGGAAGGCGTCGCGTGTGACGAAGTGCGAGCACGACGAGGTCACCAGGATCCCGCCCGGTTCGACCGCCTCCATTCCCGCGCGATTGAGCGACTGGTACAGCGAAAGCGCCTTGCGCTGTTGGGCGCGCGACTTCGCGAAGGCGGGGGGGTCGAGCAATACGCAGTCGTAGCGGTCGCCGCGTGACAGGATCTCCATCACATCGGCGCGTTCGAAACCGCACACGTCTGCGGCGCCGTTGCGTTCGGCGTTGGCGCGCGCCAACTCGATCGCGGCTTCGGACGTATCGACACCCAACACCTGCTGCGCACCGGCGGCGGCGGCATGACAACTCCACTGGCCGACGTAGCAGTGTCCGTCGAGCACACGCCCGCCCTGCATGAACGGACGGGCGGCGAGGCTGTTGGCGCGCTGGTCGAGGAACAGGCCCGTCTTCTGGCCCTGGCTCAAGTCGACCCCCATCCGGATTCCGTCCACGGTACATTCGATGGTGTCCGGGACCTCACCGAAGGTGTGGACGTGTCCGCGGATGACGACGCGGACCCCTTCGACGCCGTCGTGCGAGAGGAAGGCTTTAGCCAGATCGTCGGCGAAAGGCGTGTAGAACGCGCATGGTGTCGCGCACGCCACCACCGAACCGTAGCGATCCGCCACGAACCCCGGCAGGCCGTCGGTCTCGCCGAACACCCAGCGGTATACGTCTTGCCCCGGAAACAAACGCTCGCGAAACAGACGCGCCCGCGCAAGGTGGCCCGCCAGAAACTTCCCGTCAATCGTGGGCTGCCTGCGGTCGAGGATACGCACCGCGATACCGCCCTCGCGCTGATAGAACCCGCGCCCGACCAAGCGCCGGCTGTCGCCGAACACGTCGACCACCTCACCGTCTTCCGCCTCCGGCAGTTGGGCGAATTCGTTGCGATACGCCCACAGGTGGCCTCGCAGCAGGCGGCGATCTTCTCGGGGTTTAAGTTGCAGATGCTTCACGGGTCACGCCTTTCACGGGTCGGAGGGAAGTGTGTCGAGTGAGCCGTATTATACTCCAAGCAAACCGCGTCGAACGAATATTGAGCGGCCTGTTTCGACGACGGACTGTCGGCAACGGTGAAGGAATGGCCGGACCCCCAGCCCTGCTCCGCGGATCTCAGCGATCTCTGCGCCTCTGCGTTGGGTAATCTCATCGCAGAGATGCAGAGGGCGCCACCCCACCCACCATTGCGTTCTCTGGGTTGGCGAGAGGGACAGTCCCGTCTCGCTCCCTTTCGGTCGCTCCCTTGGTACAGTCCTTACTCCTTTGCGTTCGCGTCCCGGTCACGTTACAGTATCCGCAGGGTCATGTGGACGGCCGGTTTTGGCATTTGGGAGGGGAGATACATCATGAGTGCTCAGTTGATTCTTTCGTTGGTCTGTGCGGCGATGGCGGTTGGGGTGAGCGTACTGGCGACGTCGGCGGCGGCGCAGGATAACGCCGCCATCGACATCGGTTCGCGGTTGGAACTGTTTGTCGACGGGGCGTTGACGGATACGTTTGATGGCACGGAGTTGAAACTGCATAATCCCGTGCCGGCGGAGACGGTGCTGAAGTTCGACAAGCCGTGGGAGGGCAAGTATTGCGGCTATGTGACCATCATCCAGGACGGGGACGTGTTCCGTCTGTATTACCGTGGCCTGCCGCGGGCCAAGGCGGATGGGTCGGACCTAGAGACGACGTGCTATGCGGAGAGCACGGACGGTATCACCTTCACAAAACCGAGTCTGGGCATCCATGAAGTCAACGGCTCGAAGGACAACAATGTCATTCTGGCGAACATCGCGCCGTTGTGCCACAATTTCTCCCCGTTCCTCGACACGCGCCCGGGGGTCGACCCGGCGCAGCGTTTCAAAGGCTTGGGCGGCACGCAAAAGAGCGGCTTGGTCGCGTTCGTCTCGCCCGACGGCATCCATTGGGAAAAGATGCGTGAGGAACCGGTGCTGACAGGGGCGGCGTACGACTCGCAGAACGTCTCGTTCTGGTCGGAGGCGGAGGGGCGCTACCTGTGCTATTTCCGCACGTGGAGCGAGAGCACGTGGGGCGGTTTCCGCAGCATCAGCCGGCGGACCTCGCAGGATTTCGTGAATTGGACGCCGGCGGAGGAGATGTCTTACGGGGATACGACGCGCGAACACTTGTACACAAACCAGACCCGCCCCTACTTCCGCGCGCCCCACATTTATCTGGCCATCGCGGCGCGCTTCATGCCGGGCCGGCGCGTGGTCACGGCGGAGCAGTCGACCCAACTGGGGGGCGACGCCCAATATTCGGGGGATTGCTCGGACACGGTACTGATGACCAGCCGCGGCGGCGCCCGGTACGACCGCACGTTCATGGAGGGATTCGTCCGGCCGGGGATCGGTGCGACAAACTGGACCTCCCGCACCAATTATCCGGCTTACGGCGTGGTTTCGGCGGGGGACGACGAGTTGTCGATGTACGTCCAGCGCGACTACGGCCGCCCGACGCACTATCTCCAGCGGCTCAAGCTGCGGACCGACGGCTTCGTGTCGGTCAACGCCCCGTACGCGGGTGGCGAGTTCGTCACAAAGCCGCTCAGGTTTGCGGGGAAGCAGCTCGTCATCAACTTCTCCACATCCGCCGCCGGAAGCGTCTGGGTGGAGCTTCAGGACGCATCCGGGAAACCGATCGAAGGCTTCACGCAGAAGGACGCCGACGAGATCATCGGGGATGAGATTGCCCGCGTCGTCTCTTGGAAGGGCCAGACCGACGTCGCCTCGTTGGCAGGCAAACCCGTGCGCCTGCGCTTCGTCATGAAAGACGCCGATCTGTATTCGATCCGTTTCCAAGACTGAAGACGCGCCGCTGGCTGGGAGTGACGCCGGGTGGCGCATTGTGGCGCATTGTGGCGCGCCCAAAGTGCCAGATGATGTCTGAGTTGCGCTCAGCCACGCCGACACCAAACGGGTGAGTGTAGTATTTGGCATCAGCGCGAGGCTGAGCTTGCTGCGTGCTCCACGACCGAGTTATCCGGCGATTCGGTTCTCTAAACCAGTCTTGACTCCGGGCAGCGTGGTATGGCAGAGTGTGCGCGTCGACGGCCCGCCGTGACTGGCGATTGCTTGCCCCTTGGGGCGAGTCCTTACGTGGGACGAACCACGAGGAAGCGGCGGGCGGATCTATGCCGATCGCCTGGGCAACGATGTGCGCGCCTGGCGGCGCATGCATCGGCGGCTTGAAGGAAACAGCCCTATGTAGTGCATCGGGGTCGGCCGCTTGGAAAGGCGGCCGGGAGGCGATTATGCGGCAAACTCCCCTTTTTGAGGAACATTGTGCCCGTGATGGCAAGATCGTTGATTTCCATGGCTGGGCGCTGCCGGTGCAGTTCAAGGGCATCATCGAGGAGCATCTTTATACGCGCAGCAGGGTGTCGCTGTTCGACTGCTCCCACATGGGCCAGTTCATTCTGCGCGGCGCGAAAGCCATTCGCGCCCTCGAGAGCATGGTGTTCAACGACATGATCTGCCTGCGGGTAGGCCGCTGCCGTTACACGAGCATCCTGGACGTGTGCGGTGGCATCATCGACGACATCATCACGATGCGCCTGTCGGAGTCGGAGTTGTTCGTCGTGACGAACGCGATGCCCTACGCCAAGGTATCGCGTATCCTGCACCGGCTGTGCAGCGCGGAGAATGTCACCGATCAGACCGCCAAGATCGACGTGCAGGGCCCGCTGTCGCGCTCGGTGCTGCTGCAGGCCGGGCTCGACGACATCGCCCCGCTCAAGTATTTCACGGTATGTCGGACCCAGTGGAAAGGCCAGGAGATCATTGTGTCCCGCGCCGGGTACACCGGCGAATTGGGCTATGAACTGTACGTTCCGCAGGAACTCGCGACGCCGATCTGGAGCGAACTGCTGAGCTATCCGGAGGTGCATCCGGCGGGGCTGGGCGCACGCGACACGCTGCGCATCGAGATGGGTTATACGCTCTACGGGCAGGACGTGGACGAGTCGCACACCACCCTCGAGGCCGGCATGGGCCGCTTCATCGACTGGGACAGCGAATTCAACGCCAAAGAATTTCTCTTGATGCAGCGGGAGATGGGACGGTATAAGGTGCGCACGGGAATCCGGTCGGCGACCCGTAGAGCGCCCCGGACGGGATACGAAGTATATTGCGAGGGAAAACCCGTGGGTGAGGTCACCAGCGGGTGCTATGGCCCCAGTGTCGGTTTCGGAATCGGCATGGCCTACATCCCCGTCGAATTATCAGTCCCGGGCACGCGGTTGACCGCCGGACCCAAGGAGATGGAAATCGAAACAACGGCGTTTCCGTTCTATGAACATGGCACGTTCAGGAACTAAGCAGACGCGGGAGGACACTCGAGTGCTACACACGAACCCACCACATCTGAAGTATACCAAGGAACATGAATGGGTGCGCGACGACGGCGGCGGCGTGTTCGCGGTCGGCATCACCGAGTTCGCCGCGGAACAACTGGGCGACATCACCTTCGTCGAGTTGCCGCCGGTCGACGCTCAGGTGTCCCAGGGCGCAGAAGTGGCCACGGTCGAGTCCGTCAAGGCGGCCAACGATATTTACGCCCCGATCGGCGGAGTCATCACCGCGGTCAACGGCGAGCTTGAGGAGCACCCCGAGATCGTCAACCAGAGCCCTTACGAAAACGGCTGGTTCTTCAAGCTTGAGGAAGTGGACGCCGCGGAACTGGACGAACTCATGGACGCCACGCATTACGAGGCTTTTCTGAAGGACCAATAGCAATGACCTGGATCCCGGCGACGGACGCTGAACGCGGCGAAATGCTCGCGGCGATTGGTGTACGTAGTATCGACGAGTTGTTTGCAACCATCCCCGAGCATCTGAGGCTGCGAAAATGGCAGGTGCCGCCCGGCCGCTCGCAGATGGCCGTGCAGCGTATCCTGGCGGAAACGGCCGCGCGCAACGACACCGGCACGCTATCGTTCGTCGGCGGCGGATACTACGACCACCACATCCCCGCTGCGGTTGACGCGCTGGCGTCGCGGTCCGAGTTTCTCACGGCCTACACGCCCTATCAGCCCGAATGCGCGCAAGGCACGCTCCAAGCCGTCTACGAATACCAGTCGGCCGTCTGCCGCCTCACCGATCTGGAATGTGCCAACGCCTCGCTCTACGACGGCGGCACGGCGGTGTTCGAGGCGACAACGATGGCCGTGCGCCAGACGCGCCGTACGCGCATCGTCTGCCACGAATCGCTCAACCCGCTGTACCGCCGGATGCTGGCCACGCACACCGCCAACCTGGAACTCGACATCGTCGACTCCGAGCCCGCGTCGCTCGACGGCGCCGCGTGCGTTATCGTGCAGAACCCGTCGTTCCTCGGGACGGTGCGCGACTTCTCGGACCTCGCCGAGCGTTGCCACGCCGCGGGCGCGTTGCTGGTGGTTTCGTTCTACCCTGTTTCGCTGGGACTGCTGAAGACGCCGGGCGCCATGGGGGCCGACATTGCTATTGCCGAGGGGCAAAGCCTGGGACTCCCGCTGAGTTTCGGCGGCCCCTACCTGGGCATCATGGCCGCACGCCAGAAGCTCATCCGCAAGATGCCGGGCCGCATCGCGGCCGCCACGCAGGACGCCGAGGGACGCCGCGGATTCGTGCTGACACTCCAGGCGCGCGAACAACACATCCGGCGCGAGAAGGCCACGTCCAACATCTGTTCCAACGAAGCCCATTGCGCCTTGCGCGCACTCATCCATCTGTGCCTGCTGGGACGCGAGGGACTGCGGGAAGTGGCCGTGCAATGCCACGCCAAGGCAGAGTACCTGAAGGGACGTCTGATCGAAGGCGCCGCCGGCATTCAACTGCTCAACGACGGCCCCACGTTCAACGAGTTCGCCGTCCGGCTCCCGGCGGACGCCGAGAGCGTGGTGGAGCGGTTGCTCGATCGAGGCATCCACCCCGGTCTCCCCCTCGCCCCGTTGGGCGCAGGCGAACGGACCGACCTGCTCGTGGCCGTCACCGAGAAACACACGCGCGAAGACCTTGACACGTTGACCGAGGCACTGGAGCAAGCGCTATGCAACTGATCTTCGAGACCTCGCGGCCCGGCCGCCGTGGCGTTCGCCTCGACCCCCTTGATGTGCCCGAGGCCACGCTCCCCGCGGAGTTCTGCCGCGAAGATGCGCCCAATCTGCCTGAGGTGGGCGAGTTGGACGTCGTGCGCCATTTCACCAGGCTGTCCGCGCGCAATTTCGGCGTCGACTCTCACTTCTACCCGCTCGGGTCGTGCACCATGAAATACAATCCCAAGCTGGCCGACGCCATTTCCGCGCTGCCCGGCCTGGCCGGCCTGCATCCGCACTTGTCGTCCTCGCCGGTATACCACGGCTGCATCCAGGGCGCGCTCGAGATCGTCTACGAGACCGAACACCTGCTGGCGGAGATCGCCGGCATGCGCGAGGTGTCGCTCCAGCCCATCGCCGGGGCTCACGGCGAACTCACCGGCGCGCTCCTCATCGCGGCCTACCACCGCGCCAAGGGCAATAAGAAAGACACCATCATCATCCCCGATTCAGCCCACGGCACCAACCCAGCCAGCGCGACCATCGCGGGTTTTAAAGTCGTCCAGGCGCCCTCCGGCGCCGACGGCACCATCCGCCTCGACGCGTTCAAGAACGTGATGAACGACTCGGTGGCGGGCGTCATGCTCACATGCCCCAACACGCATGGACTGTTCGAGCCCGACGTGCATAAGATCGCCGATCTCGCGCACGAAGCCGACGCCCTGCTCTACTACGACGGCGCCAACCTCAACGCCATCATCGGCCAGTCGCGCCCGGGCGATCTGGGGTTCGACGTCATGCACTTCAACCTGCACAAGACTTTCGCCACGCCTCATGGCATGGGCGGACCCGGCTCAGGCCCGGTCGGCGTGGGCGAACGCCTCGCCCCGTTCCTGCCCGGACCACGCGTCACGCGCACGGAAGTGGGCTTCGGCCTAGAAATGCCACCTCAATCCATCGGCAAAATCGCCGCGTTTTTCGGCAACTTCCTCGTCGCCGCGCGCGCCTACGCCTACCTCCTGTGCCAAGGCGACGAAGGCCTCAAGAACGTCGCCCGATACGCCGTCCTCAACGCCAACTACATCCTCGCGCGGCTCAAAGATGCCTACGACCCCGCCTACGACACCACCTGCATGCACGAGTGTGTGTTTACGGCTACGCGCCAAGCCAAGGCGGGCGTCCGCGCCATCGACATCGCCAAGGCGCTGCTCGATCGCGGCTTCCACGCACCCACCATCTACTTCCCGCTCACCGTCAAGGAAAGCATCATGATCGAACCGACGGAGACGGAATCGAAGCAGACACTGGACGCCTTCTGCGACGCGATGCGCGCCATTGCCCAAGCCGCCCAAGACGACCCCGAAAGCCTCCATGCCGCGCCCCAAACGACTCCGGTCGGACGGCTCGACGAGGTCCGCGCCGCGCGTGAGTTGGATTGCGGGTGCCTGTAGCCGCATAACGCCCCCGAACGTCGGGTAGCGTATTGTCGCACGCGCCACATAAAAGTCATCAGACGATTTGGGTGTAAAACCATGCGCTTGCTGGACGTTTCATTCAAGAAGCCGCTCGATAACCTGGCCTTTGACGAGGTCTTGCTCGATGAAGCCGAGACGAAACAGGGCGGTGAGGTTCTGCGTTTCTGGGAATCCCCTGTGCCGTTCGTCGTCCTCGGTGTCACTCAGGCGCTGCGGCGGGAAGTCAACGAGAAACACTGCATCGAAGACCGAGTTCCCATTCTCCGGCGCTGCACGGCCGGCGGCTGCGTGTTGCAGGGGCCCGGCTGCCTCAACTACACCCTCGCCCTCGCCCACGCCGGGCGCCCCGAAATTCGAACCATCCGGGGATCCTACTGCTACATCCTCGACCGGCTGTGCGAAGCCTTCCGGCAACGCGGTCTGCCCGTTCGCCACAAAGGCACATCCGACCTCGCCCTCGGTGGCAAGAAAATCTCCGGCAGCGCCCAAAAGCGCCGCCGCAAGTTCATCCTCCACCACGGCACCCTCCTGTACTCCTTCGACCCCAACGCCATGGAGCGCTACTTGCGCGAACCCGAAGACCGCCCCCAATACCGCGGTCCCCGCACCCATCGCGGCTTCGTGCGCGCCGTACCCCTCACCGCTAAGGAGTTGCGCCAGACCGTCCGCGACGCATTCGGCGTCACCGGCGCCCCCCAGAAGGTTCGCCAAGCCGAATTGCGCACGGTGAAGACCCTCGCCAGAGAGAAGTACGCCGACCCCGACTGGATTCGGCGGCGGTAGCCCGGCTTTTGACGGGCGATCCGCCGTTTGATAGGATGGCGGAGTGGCGGATACTGGATCAGAGACGAGGAGAAGTTGGGTTGCGGCACTGGTAGTAGCCGCAAGCGCGGCCTTGTGCTGTTGGTGGCTGTTTGCCACACAGCCGCCGCAACCACCCTCACCCGCCGCTGGAGCAACGCCGCAGGCGCCGGTCAGTTACAACGTGATCGCGAACCCTGTTGCAAAGCGCTATGTGTCGGCGTTTCAGAGTGGTGAATGGAACACCGTCATCGAAATTACAAGATGGATGCAGGAACGCCTGCTCCATGTCCAAGCCCGCGATGGAAGCCCCCAGGCGCGCGAGGCCGAGCGGATGCGACTGCGCAAAGGGCTGAGCGAACGCACGATGGAAGGCAACCAATTGCGGCCAGAAGGCATTGAGGACCAGTACGTGTTCGTCCCGGGCGCCACGGTGAAAGCCATCGCCCTCGACGAGGGCCAGCCGGGTCTCAAACCGCCGGCCCAAAGCCGGACTTGGTTCGAGGTGACGTTCGCCAAGCGTAGCCAGGCACTGCGCGACGGCGCCGGTATCCCGATCCGGTCGATCGCGGTGGGCGTCAACGTGTCCGCGGACGGCTTCGTGCTGAAAGGCAGTGTCATCGGCAATCTGGATGTGGACACCGAGTGGATTTTCTACGATTGGAATGATGTGTTGTAAGGAGGACGGCCATGCCATTAGCCACATGTCCACGATGCAAGAAAATGTTTGAGAAGATTCGCTCGATCGTGTGCCCGAAGTGCCAGGACGAAGAAAACACCGACTACGACAGGATTCGGGGCGTATTGGATGCCCAGCCCAACCTGAACGCTGAGCAGGTGTCGGTGGAGGCTGATGTTGACGTGCAATGCGTGATGCGCATGATTGACGAGGGACTGATCTCCAATGTCGAGATGAAAGACGCCGTGAAGTGTGGCCGTTGCGGAGCGCCGGCCATCAGCCGCAGCAAGAAACTGTGCCAGGCGTGTCTTGAGAAGCTCAATGCGAAGGTCATCAAGACCCAGGCTCAGATCAAGCTTCAGGACAAGAAGGACGTCCAGGTCGGTGAGCGTGTGCATGCCCGGAAGATGTTCGAAGAGAAGCGCCGCTGATCGTGAATAAATCGCTTGAAACGGCCTTACCCCGCCCAGAGAACGTGGCTATGCCGGATTGCCGTCATCGGCACGTTACGCTGAGACTGGATCCGCATGACCGGAAGGACTGCGCCGTCATAACGACGCGTCCTCCGCGAGGGATTTGCGAATGATGAGTTCACGCGAGAAACTCGGGTTGGGCATACTGATCGGATTGTTCGTCCTGTTTGCCGTGCTGCTTGTGTTCCTGTTGAAAGGCAAGAGCCGTGGCGCCTCCCGCGATCTCTCCGAGAGCGCCATTATCCAGCAGCGCATGATCAACCTCAAGAAGAAGTGAGTGCCGCCACCGGCGGCGCAAGACCATACCGCGGAAGGCGCCTTCCTACCAACGTGACGCGAAGCATACGTAACGACGGGCCGTTCAACAGGGGATTTCCAATCGCCGCGGTGGTTGGCTGTGCCCTGTTGTTGGCGACCGTGCTGGCCGTTCCCGAGACGCAGGCGGAACTGCTCTCGTTCTCGGTGCGTGTGCAGGACGATCTGCGTACGGCCGAGTTGCCCGACACCACGGTCAATGGCGTTCAGTATGTGTCCATCAGCACACTGATCACGCAACTGGGTGGCGCGTGCCGTACGTTGCCGGACCGGGTGCAGATCGACCTTTCGGCCAAGAGCGCCTGGTTGCGCGCAGAGAGCACGCAGGTCAGTGCATCGTTGGACACCTTCGATCTCACACAGCCCGTGGTCAAGCACGGCGGCGACACCCTGGTCGCGGTGGGCGACGTCCCGGCGCTTTTTGAACGCGCTTTCCGGCTCGACCTGCGCAGGAACATCGCGGTGGAGGCGCCCGCCACCACCGCCAAGGAAGACGCCGCCGCCATCACCGAGTTGACGGTCGAGGAACTCCCGCCGCCCAGTCCGTTGGAGGAATCGGCTCTGACGCCGCTCGAGCCGTTAGCGGCAAAGCCGCCGGCCCCGGACAAGGCCCCGGCCGAACGCGCGCCCGGGCGTGGGCGAAGCGTCACCCGCGGCCTCCGCGTCGTCATTGTCGACCCGGGCCACGGCGGCAACGACCCCGGGTGCCTCGGCGCGGGTGAACTGCGCGAGAGCGACCTCGTCCTCAGCATCGCACGCCGCCTGCAAAAGCGGCTCAAGAACGACGCCCGCCTCGAGGTCCATCTGACGCGCGAGGAAGATCGCAGGGTGTCGCTACGCGAGCGCATCAGCCTGGCCAACAGCCAGCGCGGCGACCTGCTGATCAGCCTGCACGCCGGCGCGAGTTTCGCCTCGCAGGCGCACGGCGTCGAGTTGTTCTGCTGCCCCGGTGAAGGCGCCGCGACCGCCGTCACGACGGGCACGGCGTATGCCGCGCGCAGCCAGGCGATCGCGGGCCCCGTGGCGCAAGCGCTGGCCGCCGAAACCGGCGCCGTCAATCGAGGCGTCCGCACGGCCCCGCTCCTCTTGCTCAAAGACGCCGCTATGCCGGCCGTGCTCGTCGAAGTCGGATTTCTCACCAACCCTGACGAAGCCGCCCTATTGAAGACGGACGCGTACCAGGAGAAAATCGCCGCGGGTATCGCGCGCGGCGTGCTTCAGGGGCCGGATGGCGCCGCCACCGAAGGAGACGCCCGATGAGCACCCACGCCAAGCGCGCGGCGCTCGTCAGACGCGTTCTCATGGCCGCCTGGGGCATGGCCACGTTCGTGTTGCTGTTCTGCGTAGTCTTGCTGGTCTACAGCATGGTCAGCCAGGGCCAGGATCCCCTCGGCCCGGTTCGGGACAAGCCGATCGCGCCCCCGCCGCCGGTGACCGCGGTAACCGAGACTACGCCCACACAGGAGGTCACGCTGTATTTCACGGATCTGGCGGGACGTTCGCTGGCTCCGGAAACGCGCGTGCTCGAACATGGCAACTCCACCGTCGAGAATTGCCGCGCGATTCTCAATGCGTTGATTGAGGGTCCGCGCGGCGCCCTGCATCCGCTCCTTCCCGCGAACACGGTCTTGCGCAGCCTCTACATGCTGAAAGGCGGGGAGCTGGTGGTGGACTTCTCGATCCAACTCGAACTGGAGATGCGCAAACGCAAGAGCGCGTCGCTCGAAGCCCTGATGGTCTACGGTATCGTCAACACACTGACGCAGCCCGGTGTCAAAGGGGCGGACGAGCCCGCGGTGTCGACGGTGCGGCTGCTGATCGAAGGTTCCGCGCCGCGCGAATCGTTCCCGGCCCACGTCGACCTGTCGGGCCCCGTCGCTCCCGACGCCAGTTGGTTCGCCGGGCCGCGGGAGCAGACGCCGAATGCCGGTTGAACCCAAGGCCATCGGTATATTCGACTCGGGGGTCGGCGGTCTGACCGTCTTGCGCCGTGTGGGCGAATGCCTGCCAAACGAATCCATCGTCTACCTCGGCGATACGGCCCGCGTTCCCTACGGCACCAAGTCGGCCGACACCGTCATACGCTACGCCCGGGCCTGCGCCGGGATCCTGCTCGAACGGGGTATCAAGATACTGGTGGTCGCGTGTAACACCGCGTCGGCCTACGCGCTCGACATGCTTCGTGACGAACTCGACATGCCCGTCATCGGCGTGGTCGAGCCGGGGGCTCTGGAAGCGCTGCACCAGACGCACAACAAGCGCGTTGGCGTCATCGGCACGGCGGGCACCGTCGCCAGCGGACAATACACCGATACCATTCAGTCGCTCGACCCCAATATCGAGGTGTTCAGCAAGGCGTGCCCGCTGTTCGTGCCGCTGGCCGAAGAAGGCTGGACGGACGGAGAGGTTCCGCTTGCCGTCGCGCGCACCTACCTGGCGGACTTCGCGCTTCGAGACATCGACACTATCGTGCTAGGATGTACCCACTACCCGCTTCTGAAGGAAGTTATCGGCCAAGCCGTGGGAGAAGGCGTCGTGCTCGTCGACAGCGCTGAGGCAACCGCGCACGCGGTTTGCGACGTCGTGGCCGCGATGGACATTGCGGCGGCCTCAGGGCGGCCTCCGTCGCATCAGTTCCTCGTAAGTGACGCACCGGACGGGTTCGCGCGAATCGGCCGCCGCTTCCTGGGACGCGATATCGGCGAGGTCGACTGGGTGGATTTCTGATGAGCGATCCGGAACATGGCCCAACTGCCGAACCTACCTTCGAGAAACCGCCCTACCGTTGGATCCGGGTGATGTTGGGGCTGGGCGTATCCGTGGCCGTCGGCGTGTATTGCCTCGTCGTGCTCAGCCAGTATTTCGTCAGCCGCCCCGTCGATCTGGATCGGTACACCGTCTCCCTCGCCGACGTTGTCCAGCAAGCGCTCGAAGACAACCGCGTCCCGCTGAGTCAGATCAGCCGCGGCGAACCAACGCACAACGCCACGCAGGAAGCCTTTTGGTACACCTTCCCATTCGACGTGAACGTGCCGCCCACCGTCGACGCCAAGGGCCTGGCCCAGTTACTGGGCCGCGAAATGCTCCGCTACAGCGCGAGCATGTGCCTGGTTTCCGACGACGGGTCTCAGACCGAGTGGGCGATCTCGCTCGGGCAACACGAGTTCGCCCGCGTGCGCCTAATGCAGAAGATCGAACGCAGCGACCTCACGGCCGCGTGCGCCAACATCGCCAACGAGGTAGCGGCGGCTCTCGCCAAACGCGACGTCCCCGCCGAGGCGATCGTCCGGTCCGATCCCGAATTGCTGGGCGACGAACGGACTATTTGGTGTCTGACCACGTTCGAGTCCCCGACGCCCGCTAGCGAGACGCCCGACTCCTTCGCCGCCCTCCTCGACGCCGAACTGGCCGCGCTCGACATCACCACGCAGACCCGGCCCGGCCCGGAGGCAAAAACCACGGTCGTGCTCACGTACCGGGGCGCGGAGTGCGTCAATCTAGTTCTCGGCCCCGCGCTCGAACCGGTGGGGCCGCCTGAGGTGGAATTGGCCACCCTGCCGGCGGTCGCTGAAGCGCCCGCCCCGGAACCCCCGCGCCCGCGTGTCGCCGTCATCCTCGATGATGGCGGCTACGGTGCAGAAGTAGATGACGCCGCCCTCACCCTCGACTCTCATGTCACGCTGTCGATCCTGCCCGGCGCAGACGAGTCGGCCGCTACCGCCAAACGCGCCGGCGAATTGGGATTCGAAGTCATTCTCCACTTGCCGATGGAGCGCGCCGACTTCCCCGTCCAACTCACCACCGATATGACGGCTGAGGAGATGGCCAAAGTGATCGAGGAAGCCCTCGCCCAGGTACCCGGCGCGGTGGGCATCAACAACCACATGGGGTCGGTGTTTACCGCCAACGCGGACGCAATGCACACGTTCCTCACTGCGATCAAGGACCAACCGCTCTACTTTATCGACAGCCGCACCACCCCGCGGACCAAAGCCTACGACATCGCCCAGGAACTCGGAATTCCCTCGGCCCATCGCAACGTTTTCCTGGATAATGAGAGTAACCCCATGTACATCCGCGGCCAATTCGACGAACTGGTCGACGTGGCCCGGGAAAAGGGCTACGCCATCGGCATCGGTCACTTCCGAGTAAATACCGTCGAAGTGCTCGCCAAGCTCTTGCCCAAACTCAAGGACAAAGGGATCGACCTCGTTCCCGCCTCAAAGGTAGTGCAATGACCCGTATCCTGGGTATCGAGTCCTCCTGCGACGAAACCGGCATTGCCATCGTCGAAGACGGCCGCCGTATCCTCGCCGCCGAAGTGGCTTCGCAAATCAAGATCCACGCCGAGTTCGGCGGCGTCGTCCCCGAGATCGCCTCGCGCCAGCACATCCAATGCATCTCCCAGATCGCCGAGCGCGTCATGGGAGCCGTTGACGGACCTGTCGACGCCGTCGCCGCCACCATCGGCCCGGGCCTGATGGGTTCCCTGCTGGTCGGCGCCAACTTCGCCAAGGCCCTGTGCTACGCGTGGAAGATCCCCTTCATCCCCGTACACCACATCGAAGGCCATATCTTCTCCGTCTTCCTGACCGACGCCCCCCCGACGTTTCCGTTCCTGGCCCTCGTCGTCAGCGGCGGACACACCTGCATCATCGCCTGCGACGCCCCCCACCAGTACAAGACCCTCGGCTCGACACGCGACGACGCCGTCGGCGAATCCTTCGACAAAGTCGCCCGGCTCCTCGGCCTGCCCTATCCCGGCGGCCCGTCGATCCAGGAGGCCGCCAAGGAAGGCAACCCAAAGGCCATCCGTTTCCCCCGCGGCCTCGAGAAGAGCGGCAAGCTCGAATTCAGCTACTCAGGGCTCAAGACCGCCGTGCTCTACGAAATGCGTAAAAACAACGCGGCCGTCGGCGACGTCGCGGCCAGTTTCCAGGACGCCGCCATCGACGTCTTGCTCACCAAGACCAAACTCGCGATCGAGTTGACCGGCTCGCCACGCCTCGTCTTGGCCGGTGGCGTCGCGGCCAACCAACTCCTGCGCGACCGCCTCACCACCGAGCTCGACGTTCCCGTCCACATGCCCCCCATGTCGCTGTGCGTCGACAACGGCGCCATGATAGCCGCCGCCGGCCACTCCCGCCTGAAACACGGATTCACCGGCGCCCTCGACGCCACCCCCACCCCGAATCTGCCGCTGTAGGCCAACGAGGGCCCATGGATTGCACGGTTCTGTGTGCACTCTTCGGCCCCATGTCCTGACCGAGTCCGTGTCGTCCGTGCAATCGGTGGACCAAAGTACTTGTCGCCGTCCGGACAAAAAGAGGTTCATCCGGAAAGAGCGTACTTCAGTCTTCTTGGAGGCTTGCTGGCGAACCTCTTCTCGACGGGATAACAGGATAAACAGGATTGAGTTGTGAACGGCGATTGTGTGGAAATCCGGTTCATCAGACAGGACATCA
>JAACEL010000265.1 GCA_011682535.1 Nitrospiraceae bacterium
GAGCGTGTACAGTTCGTCCTCCTCCGGGTACTCGATTTCGACCTGGAGCAGCAGGCACTCGACCACGTCGCGCGCACCGACGCCGGTCGGTTCGAACCGCTGGATGAGATATAGCGCCCGGGCGACTTCTTCGGGGGGAACACCCAGTTCCGTGGCGACGTTCTCGACGGAGTTGGTGAAGTAACCCCGCTCGTCGATGTCGCCAATGATGCGCTCGCCGATCGCATAGGTGGCTTCATCCGGCGCGGCCAGTCGAAGCTGAGTGAGGAGGCGCGAACTGAACGACTCTTCTTTGGTGATCGAGTCTTCATAATACTGACGGCGGCGGTCGATGTCGGGATTGCGGCTGAGGTCGCGGCCCTCGCGATACTTCTTGTCCCACTGGCTGGCGTAGTCGTCCAGGTCGAAGCTGTCGGCGAACGACTCGTTGGCGTCGTCGTCCACTTTGTTCTCAACGGGTTCTGGGGCAGGAACGGGATCCTTTTGCTGCATTTCGAGGACTGGGTTGCTCTCGAGTTCCTGTTGAACGTACTGCTCGAGTTCCAGTCCGGACAACTGCAGGATGTGGATCGCCTGCTGCATCCGCTGCGTGATCATCAGACGCTGCGTTTGCTTCAGGGCAATCCGTTGTTCCATACCTAACATGCGTGAGATTTCCTCCCAATGCGATTGCAAACAGTATACCAACCTGAGCGAAAACATGTCAATCGAGGTCAAGGCTCTGAGGTACGCGTCAACCCCGTAAAACCGGCCCGATATGCGCACTTTTTTCGTCTGAGATAGCCGGGAATAACATGCCTTTCCGTTGACGCGCACCCCCGGTATTGCTATACTCGCGCCAATCATTCCGGCTGGAACATTCAAGGATTGTGGTGTGCTACGATTCAGTCTTCTCGGCAGCGGCAGCAGCGGCAACGCGCTGCTCATCGCTTCGGAAACAGGCAAGATCCTTATTGACAGCGGCCTGAGCTTCAAGCAATTAAAACTGCGTGCGGAGGCCGTTGGCGAAACCCTCGACGGCCTCGCGGCGGTTTTTGTCACCCACGAGCATCGCGACCACGTCAACGGCCTTGGAACGCTGGCGCGGCGGCTGAATGTCCCTGTGTACGCCACGGCGGGCACGCTGGAAGGCCTGCCGGGCGCCGTGGGGGAGCTGCCCTGCGCGCAGGCCTTTGAGGCGGGCGACACGATCGCCGTGGACGGCCTTTCGTTGACGAGTTTTAGCGTATGTCACGACGCCGCCGATCCGGTGAGCTACATCGTGCGATGCGGCGGCGTGAAGCTGGGGGTCGCTTCGGACCTGGGTCATGCGCCCACGCTCGTGAAAACCCGCCTGCAAGGGGCCGACGCGCTGATTCTCGAATCCAACTACTGCCCCGACATGCTCCGGCACGGCCGCTATCCGCCTTCGGTGCAACAGCGCATCAACGGCCGCCACGGACATCTCTCGAATCACGCCATGAACTCGCTGCTGTCGTCGTTGCTGCACGACGGGCTGCAGCAAGTGGTGATCGTCCACGTGAGCGCCGAAAACAACACGCCGGAACTGGTGGAGCAATTGGCCGCGCAGGTGCTCGGCGATCATCCGGCCGGGGTCTACGTGGCGCGACAGGACGTACCCACACCGATGTTTGAGATTCGGAGATGAACCCGCGGACCTTCTTGCAGAGCAAGCGTGTGAAGCGACTCCTGGAGCGCGCGGCCTGTTTCGCTGCCGCGCCCATCGCCATTCACCGTATCGACAACGGGAGTGAGCGTGTGTGCGTGGCCTCGGTCGGCGGGTGCGAGGCTTGCCGACACGTCAACGGCCGTCGCAAAGGCCAGCGCGCGTGCGCCAAGGACCGGGAGGATGCGGCGGCAACGGCTTTGTCGGGGAACCTGATCGCCCCGCTCTTCTGTCACATGGGATTCGTCTGTGTGACGGCGCCGCTCTTTGCTGAAGGCGCCAGCGGTTTCGCGTTGACCTGTGGTCCCTATTGCCCCGCCGAGGCGTCGCAGTCGTTGCCTCAGGAGGCGCTCACGGGTTGGCGGGCGATCGACGCCCGGGCCGCCGCGCTACCGTTCGCGCTCGACGATGTTCACGTGGCGCCCGCGCCGACGATCCCGGCCATTGTCGAGTGGGTGTCCCAGGAACTGCTGGACCGCTTCGAGACGCTCGACACGCCCACGGCGCTGTCCGTCGTGCCCGAGCCCGAAGAGGCCGGGGCCACGCGCCGCACGCGTGCGCGTGGCCCGGCGTTCGATCCCTATCAGGCGCGTCCCATCGCAGCCGCGCTGGCAGGGGGCAATGTCACGCAGGCGCGGCGGCTCGTGAAGTCCGCGTTAGAGGAGACGGTCGCGGGCAAGCGTGCCGAGGGCGGGGTGCGCGGTGCGCGGGCCGTTGCGCTGGTGGCCGCGGCGCTGGAAGCCGCCGAGCGCGCAAGCATTGACACGCAGGCGTGCTGGGAACGATATGGCGATTTCGTGGTCGAGGCGCGCACGGCTGAGACGGAGAAGGGACACGTGGACGCCGCCATGCGGCTACTGCGCGTGCTGAAACGTGAAGCGGATTCGGACGCACAGGTTTCGCTCGACTACAAGGAACTGAACGCGATTGTGATTCCGCGGTTGGTCGAGGGGATTACGCTGACGGAGGTGTCCAAGCTGCTCGACGTGAAGCCCTCGACGTTGACCCGGCGCCTGGAGCGCGGGGTCGGGCTCAACTTCACTCAGTACGTGTCCCGGCTGCGGCTCGATCGCGCGAAGACACTGCTTCGGCGCCGCCGCATGAGTGTGGCCGAGGTAGCGAAGCGGGTCGGAGTCAGCGACCCCAGCTACTTGGCCAAGTTGTTCAAGCGTTTTGAAGGGATGTCGCCGCTCGAGTATCGAAAACGGTTTGGGAGTAAGTCATGAGTCTACGCGAACGGATTCGTCAGTGGTGGCTGCGGTTTCGGTGTCCAACCGAATTCCTGTGCGACAACTGCCGCTACGATCATCCCAACGCATGCCATCGTCCCGAGCGCCCCAACGCCGTTTCTTGTCCGGACTACACGCCCCGCTAAAGCCTCGGTCCGCCGGGGTTGAATGTCGGCTCCCCGAGTCCCGATACTACGCACGTCGTATCGCACCAGGGACAACGAATAGGAGAGGGACCGATCTTGATGAATACACTCGCGAGGGTCTTGTGTCTCGTGATGGCGTTGACCGCCGGAATGGCCGGTGCGGACGAACTGGTCGGCAAGCGGCTGGTGGGAAGCTGGGTGTTCGACAAGGAACACGTGGGCCGCGGGCGCGTGAAGGCCGCCTTCGGTGAACTCGACGGCGTCATCACAGGCAAGAAGCGCCTCCAAAAGCACCCGCCTGCATTGCGCCTGGACGGAACCACGAATGAAGTGATCGCCGCCGAGGACATTGCGGGGGCCAACCTGCCCACCCGGGGCTTGACGGTTGAGGCTTGGGTGTCGATAGACAAGCCGATGGCGCGGGGCGGGATTGTGGGCGCGTTCCAGGACAACGGCGGATATGAAAAAGGCTGGGTGCTGGGGTTCCGGGACAGCAGTTTCTGTTTCGGCCTGGCGGCGGAGGAGTCCGACGACGGAGACGGCGTGCTCACGTATGTGACCTCGCCCACCCTATTCGAACCCGGGCGCTGGTACCACGTCGTGGGCACCTACGGCGGGGGGGAGATGCGCCTGTATGTGAACGGCGAACTCAAAGGAGCCACGAAAGAGCAGTCGGGGGCCGTCCTCTATCCTGAGAAAGCGGTTCTCAGTATCGGCTCCTATCATGACGACGACGAGTTGTTCTACACGGAAGGCCGCGTGCTGGAGGTGCGCCTGTACCAGCGCGCTCTCCGCGCCGAGGAGGTGGAGGACAACTACGCCGTCCGCGATTTCCTGTTTCCCAGCGCTTCGGGTGTCGTACTCGGGCCCTACCTGCAATTTGCCGGCCGCGACAAAGCCGTGGTGCGTTGGCGGTCCGACCGGCCGGGGCCGTCTGTGGTCGAGTACCGCGTAGACGGCCAATGGCGGCGCGCGACGGGTGAAGGTTCCTCCACCAAACACGCCGTGGAACTGACGGGGCTCAAGCGGAACACGATGCATCCCTATCGAATGGTCTTCGGCACAAGGGGCGACGCCCGCCGTTCGCCCGACTACGAATGCGATACGACCTTCAACTACACGTTGCCCGCCATGCCCGAGCGTCTTGCCAAGAATCCGAAGGAGGCTGTCCTCGCCGCGCGGATTGTCTCCCGGACCGGCGTTACCCAGGGATACTGCCTGGTGTTGGGGTGCGCACGACGGGAACTGGCCTACGAACTGGCCGCGCAGACGAATCTCTACGTGATGATCGTGGACACCGATGCTGAAGCGGTGCAGACGGCACGGGAAGCGTTGGCGCAGGCGGGGGCCTACGGCGCACGCCTCACGGTACACCACGTGCCCGACCTGGCTCAGTTGCCCTTCACCCAGTGTTTCGCCAACCTCATTGTGGCCGGCGGCCCAATCGAGGATGCTCGCCTGGCGGACGCAGGCGAACTATACCGTGTGCTCCGTCCGTTAGGCGGGACGCTCTGCCTGGTGCAAGACGATGGAGCCCCCAATCTCTTGTCGGAAAAAGAAATACGAGCCTGGCTGGACCCATTGGGCGTGCCGTACCAAGTCGCGCGGGATGCGCCGGGACTCTGGTGCATGCTGAAGCGCGGCGCGATAGAGGGGGCGGGGGAGTGGTCGCACCAGTACGGGACGCCCGACAACTCCGCGCGCAGCGGCGAATGGCTGCAGGGCGTCACGCGAACCGATGGCCTCGAGGCGCAATGGGTGGGACGTCCGGGGCCGCGCGCCATGGTGGACCGAAACCCCCGAAAGCCGTCGCCCTTATACACCAATGGCCGCCTGTTCACGCAGGGCCTTCACCGGATCATTGCCCAGGACGCCTACAACGGAGCCATCTACTGGTCGCTGGAAATCCCCGCGCTGCAAAGGTTCAACATGCCCAGGGATTGCGGAAACTGGTGCGCGGACGCCGACCGGGTCTATGTGGCCATCGACGATGCCTGCTGGGTGCTGGACGCGGCCTCCGGCGCGCTGGAAGACGTGCATTGGCTGTCGGCGCTGGCGGGTGTCGAAGGGTACGACTGGGGATACGTGGCCAACGTGGGCGACACGCTGTTCGGCAGCGGGGTGCGGGCCGAGACGACTTATACGAACTACTGGGGCGCGGCTCGTGAGGGGTGGTACGACTCGCCGACGGGCCCGGTGACCAAGAAAGTGTGCAGCGACTTTCTGTTTGCCTTTGGTAAGGGAGAGGACCGACTCGCCTGGAAGTACGAGAAGGGCCTGATTCTCAATCCCACCATTACCATCGCGGAAGGGCGCGTCTATTTCGTGGAGTGCCGGAACCCGGACGCCGCCGCCCTGCCCGCACGCCGCGTAGGGGGTGAGGCCCTATGGCGCGACCAGTACCTGGTGGCTCTAGACGCAGATACGGGGCAGCTCATCTGGGAGCGCGCCATTGACACGGTCGACGGCACTGTCGTGTTCTACATGATCCACGCCAACGACACGCTCGTCGTGGCGTTATCCGACAAGAAATATCACATCTACGGGTTCGATGCCGCCGATGGCGCCCAGAAGTGGGAGGGAAGCCACGATTGGACCGGAGAAGACCACAGCGGACACATGCAGCACCCCGCCGTCGTGGGAAACGTGGTCTATCTGGAGCCATGCGGCTACGATATGACGACCGGGGAGCGGGTGACGGAGGCGGTGGGCCGTCATGAAGGTTGCGCCACGTATTCGGCCACGCAGAACGCCCTGATTCTTCGCGGCAAAGGGCGTTGTATCGCCCTGTGGGACGCGGCCACGGAGGAGAGCACGACTTGGGAACGGCTGCGCCCCGGGTGTTGGTTGAGCACGGTGAGCGGTGGCGGCATGGTGCTGTCGCCCGAAGGCGGCGGCGGATGCAGTTGCGGCGGATGGATGGAGACCTCTCTGGCCTTTCTGCCCCGCGCGGAGCGGTAGCCGTGGGATTCTTGGAGACTCAGCAGAAAGGCGACATGGCGATGCGAAGCAGTCAATATGGATTCCTTTGGGCCGGCGCGTGGCTGATTGTCCTGGTGGCCGCGTGGCAGGTTGCGGCGGATGACTGGCCGACCTACCGGCATGACAATCGGCGGAGCGGCGTGACGGCCGACGTCGTGGAAGTCGGGGGGCTTGGTGTTGCCTGGGTGCATGATCCTCCGTACGAGCCCCAGCCCGCATGGCCGGGGCCGGCGAAGTGGGACGCCTACGCGCGCGTCATCGGACTCCGCGCCATGCGCAACTATGACCCGGCGTTCCATACCGTTATCGCGGGGGGCCGCGTCTACTTCGGTTCGTCCGTGGACGACGCCGTGCACTGCCTGGACGCGAAAACCGGGGAAGAAGTGTGGCGCCATACGGTCGGTGGACCCGTCCGAATTGCGCCCACGGTTTCGGGCGGCAAGGTCTTCTTCGGCGCCGATGACGGCTACGCGTACTGCGTGGATGCAGAGGACGGCGCGTTGGTATGGAAGTACACCCCCAAGGAGACGTCCCGGCGAATCCCCAACAACGGTAAGCTCATCTCACTCTGGCCCGTGCGGACCGGCGTGCTGGTGGACTCGGGCCACGCCTACTTCGGCGCCGCGTTGCTCCCGTGGCGTGAAGCTTTCCTCTGTGCCGTGGATGCGGCAACGGGAAAGCCGGAGGGGGAGGGCCGTTTCCGCCAAAGCCTGAAGTCGGTCACCATGGAGGGCGCCTTGCTGGCGTCCTCAACGAAACTCTACGTGCCCCAAGGCCGCAGCGCCCCGATGGTGTTTGACCGGACCAGCGGGACACGGCTGGGGGATCTGGAGGGTGGCGGGGGTGTGTTCGTGATGCTGACCGAAGATGCACGTGTGGTACATGGTCCTGGCAACAAGACCGGATGGATCACCGAGAGTAACGCCGAGACCCGTGACAAGATCGCTTCCTATCCCAAGGGGAATCGACTGCTTATTCGAGGCGATCGGGCCTTTGTGCTGACGGATGAGGAACTGATGGCCATTGATCGCACGAATGGGCAGAAAGTGTGGACAGTGATGTGTAAATGCCCATACGACCTGATCCTGGCCGGTGACGTCC
>JAACEL010000266.1 GCA_011682535.1 Nitrospiraceae bacterium
ATTGAAGAAACGCCGGCTGAACTTCATGTTGTAGGCCAGGCCGCCCAGCATGGGACTGTGTTCCCACGAGGTCGTCGACAGAATCGCGGCGGTGGGACCGCACGACTCGCGACCCTGGGCCGGACCGCAACCGTCGGCGAAGGGCACACCCGCACGGCGTCCGTCCGGTGTGGCCCCGCACTGCCGGCCGAGGGCTTCGTGCATGACCCAGCAGAACGCCCCGGGCACAAACGGCGCGTCGTCAGGCGCGATGCGATGTTTGGCGCATTCCGCCCGCGCGAAGTCGACGACTTCGGCAAACAGACCATCGACCGCCGCGCAGTCCTGCCCGTACTTCGCATGGCCCTCCAACCACCGGCGCCGCTCCCGCTCATGTCCCGCGAAATCGGCCTCCAGAATCGCCTTGACCTCCGCCAACCTCAGCCGCTTCTCCTCGAAGACCTCCTCGCGCAAAACCTGCAACGAGTCGACGAGATTCGCCAGCCCCACGAACGAGCACTCGACCCAGTTGTAGCGGCCGCCACCGTCGTCGATGTCGCGTCCCCGCCCGACGCAGTCGCGCGTGAACACGCTCTGCAACGGTTTCCGGCCATACTTGCGCCGCAGCTCGCGCGCCGCGTTCTCGTTGGCGGCGCCGGTCGCCACGGCTTCGCCCAGGCGTTCCCGGAACGCCGTCAGGAACGACTCGAACGTCGTGACGGACTCGCCCGAATCCACCTCGGCGTCGATTGTATCGAGCAGCATCTGACACACGGGGAAATAGGGACTCGCCACCCACACGTTGCTCGATCGCGAGGGCGTGATCTCGACGCACGTCGAGTTGATGTAGTGACAGGACTCATCGGCAGGCACGCCCAGCGACCGCAAGCCGCGTTGAATCGTCGCGTCGCCAAAGAAGGCAGGATTCGGACATCCGATACTGATCAGGTCAATCGCCAGCTCCACGAGATCGCGGGGCGTCCCTTCATGCCAACACACGCCCACCGTCGGGTAGATGAGGCGCGTCCGGCGCAGGGCTTGCAGACACAGGTACGACAATTCGTTCGTAACGTCGCGGCCGTCCGCGTCCACCCCGCCCACCATCACCGACATCGCCAATCCGTCGGGGATGTACTCGTTGATGAGCAAGTAGAGATTTTCGACACACACCAGCGCCTGTTCGCTCGTCACCTCGCCCCGCGCCAGGTCGGCCTCGTAGAACCGGGCCAGCGTACGGTCCAGGTGGCCGGGCACCACCAGCCCCACCTGATCGCCCTCCATCACGCCCAACGTTGCAAACCACACCAGGTGCAACGCATCCAGGAAAGACACCGGTGCTTCGTGGGCAATCCGGCGACACGAAGCGGCGGTTTTTGCGTCGCCTCCCGCCTCCTCAACCGCCGTACCCGCGTGCGCGATCATCGCGCTGAAACCGTCCAGCGCGTCCAGGAACGACGCGTACGCCTCCGCCCGCTCCCCCTGCGCCGCATCCAACCGCGCCGCGATGTCGGCCTTGAGTCCATCAACGCCCAGCTCGAAGAGGGGATCGACGTCCAGTTCGCAATGCCCCGTCTGCCCCGGAGGCCCCGGGTACTGCTCCAAGTAGGACGCAGCCTCCGCGACCGTCTCCTCTGGCGGCGCCTCGTGCGCCATCCACACGCGCCCCGCCATGGCCTCAAGCGGATCGTGCGCAAACCGCATCGACGACAGCCGGTCCCGCGTCAACCGCCCCCGCCGCACCTGCCACGACGCCACGCCTTTCGACGCACGCAGGAACCGCGCGTTGGCCACGTGCCCCGCCACCAGATGCGCCGTTCCCAACGCCCCCTTCCGCACCAACATGCGCTCGCGTAATAGCGCTATACGTTCATCATCCCGCAAAACGGCCAACTCCTCTCAACAAGAAAGACTGGTTTCGCGCAAAGGCGCAAAGAAAAATATCTGGATTCAAAACCGGGTGCAACAGCGTGCCGTGCTGTGGCACAGACGGTTACATCGCACAGTCTCGTCTCGACTGCCGCATCTCCACTCAACTGTCATCTCGACCGCAGGGAGAGATCTCGAACCACCCCTCGCTCAAGTCTTTCCATCGAGTCAGTCTCCCGCCATCACCCATGCTTCGTTGAAATGCGCATATTTGATCGTCTTGAGGTTGTACGAGTAACACGCGTGCAGCGTACCGTCTTCAGCCTGCACGATTGAGGGATAGTCGAAACGTCCGCCCGGCGTGTCCTCCAAGTGGCGCGTCCACTTCCAGGTCTTGCCCCGATCGTCAGAGATCGACACGGCCAGCTTGTCGCGCGGATCGTCGATCTTGTCGTTGTAGATGAGCAGTAGATGGCCGTTCGCCAGACGGATCGCCTCCAATCCGGAACCGGGATGCAATAGGTCCGTTTCGTACAGCGGCCCCCAGTTCAGGCCGCCGTCGTTGGACTCGCTCCGCAGAACCCGGTTGACGGCGCGGCCATTACGGAAGAAAGCCGACATCGTTCCATCGCCCCACTCGAGCACCGTCGGCTGCTCCACGCCAGTCCCCGGAACCGCGTTGCCAATCGTCCAGGTGCGGCCACCATCGCTCGTAATAGCCATCGCCGCGATACCGTAATTCTCGTTCGCCAACGGTACAACCACGGCCCCGTCGGAGCGCACCAGCGGGTGTACGCGCGGCATCCAGCCCAAGCGCCGCTCGAGCGGGTTGGCAAGCGCTTGGCGCGCACGCTCAAGCCGCCGCTCCTGCTGGCTCTCGGAACGCTCGATTCTGCGTCCCGACTCGTCGAACTTCGCCGTCATCGCCTCCTCGAATCCGTGCGGGTGCACGGGAAGGATATTGGCCTCGTCCCACTTCGGCGGCCCCGGCCGATCGTAGTCCGATGACACGCGATAGCGTACGAGCGCGCTCCCCCACGTGTTCTCCGGCACGCCCAGCAGCGTCGCATACACCAACCACAGCCGGTTCTGCGCGTCGATCACCATGCAGGGGTTGTTGTCCGACACACCGAAGGTGTCTGTCATCACGAACGGCGGATCCCACGCCTCCGCGCCCTTGGCCTTGCGGCCCCCGCCGATGCGCACGTCGCCGCTCTTGTCTTGATGCTCCGACGGATATGGCGGAGGCAACTGCGGGCCGTTCTCGTACCACACCACGCGCAGGTCGCCGTTCGGACACACCACGATGCACGACGCGTGCACGTGTCCGTGTACGGACGCCTCAGGGTCGAATACAAACGCTTCCTCGTAGAACGCCGCGTCCGCCGCGCCCAACAGGCATCCCACCGACAACAGGGCCACGCTCAACATGACACTCCTTTCAGGGCTCTACAGTCCCAGGCGGAAGAACGTATTCGCGTTGTCGAACAGCCACGCGTGCGCAACTTCCTTGGCTTCATCCAAGTCCAGATACTGCATGTCGACCATTTCCGACAGCGCGATGGCCACGTTGTCCCGCGCGATGGCCGCATGCGCCCACGCGCGCTCGACGCTCCCGCCAAAATCCGAGCCATAGGCATGTACCTTGCCGTGCGGCACCGCCGACAGCGCCTGTTTGAAAAGCGCCTGGCAATACACCGGGTCGATGATATTGGTCCAGCAAAAATCCATCGTCACGTTCGGGAAGTTCTTCGCCAGATACACGAGTTCGTCGTTGTACGGCCAGTTCGCGTGAAACAAGTCGAAACGCACGTCGCGATGCAACTCGATCACCCGCGTGAGACCGATGGCGTTTGTCTTGGCGATGTCGTTGCGGATCCCCGCCATGTGACCGGTGTGGATCTGTACCGGCAGGTCCAAGTGGCGCGCCATCCGCATGAACTCATGGAACAGGAAATCGTCCAACGGCTGGCAACCGTCCGGATACGACGCGCACCGGCGCGGGTCGTCCATGAACCAGTTGAACACCCGCTCGGCTTCGGCGCGCGACGGGTTGTCGTACGCGAGCGTGCGGCTGTAGGCCGATTGATCCTTGAACGCGACCACGCCATAGGCCTTGTGCCCCTCGAAGATCGCGCGGCAACCGTCGAGATACTCGTCCAGGCTCGTGACCGTGCGTCCCAGCGGCGCCATCAGGCCGTCCACATTCTCGCGGCACCGGATGCCATGATAGCCGGGCAGCGAAATGACCAACCGCCCGCGCGGCGTCAGTTCCAGTGAACCGTCCAGCACCTTCGCCACGTCCGGCCAGATGTCCAGAATCCGCACCGCGATGTTGGCTTCATCGAGGATCCCCTCGAACACCGTCGCGTCTTCGAGATCGAGGAGCTTATCCTTGATCCGTTCGAGCGCGTCTAGAGTCAGATCGTCCTCCTCATAGAAACGCTTCAACACCATTCGCGTCACCCGCGCATAGCCCGTGTGGCACGAGCGCTTCCACGCCTTCTCCAGCACCGCCCACCGCTCCGCCAGCGGACGTGCCTGATCGTGAATGACCGCCTGTTCCGCATCGGAAGAGGCACTGTGAATGTCGCTGGGGAAGTATCCGCCGATCACCGCCTGAATGGGATCCGTGTACTTCGGACCACACACGCCGCTGTGGTCGTGACAATCCACCAGCGGCACTTCCTCGCAGAAAGTCCGCAACTCGTCGAAACACGCCGAACTACTTCTCATCCCTTGATCTCCATACCGTTACCCGTGCCAAGATCGTTCGCGTAGCCTATCAGGATGGGCCACACGAGTAAACGAAAAAACACAAGATCCCTCGCCTCTCCTGCTCACCCAGCGAAGCCCAGCTTCGTGGACAAGTGCAGCGTCTGATTAGAACGCTGAAACTGTCGGCTTCTCCCTGCGCGCGCGAAGCGCTCCCCGCTTTTCTTTGCTTCTTTCTTTTCACGAGAAAAGTAAAGAAGATTTAATCTTTGTGTTGAGGGGGTTTGTCGACATCGGAGCGTGACTCCTGCTATCGTCGGTTACGAGACGAGGTAGCGCATGAATAGGAGGCACACCATGCAAACGACGAGACGGCAATTCCTGACGCAGACGGCTGCCGCCGTGACGGGCGCTACGCTCGTATCCAGCACGGCGCTCGCGGCGGAGAACACCCCGGCCAAGCTGCGCCTGAGCGCGTGTGACTGGTCCCTCCAGGCAGGAGGCCCGGAAGGCTTGGCGATCGCCAAGCGCGTCGGATTGGACGGGCTTGAAGTCTCCGCGGGCGGCCCCGGCGACGCGATCGCCCTCGCCGACCCGGCGCTCCGGCAACAGTACAAGGACCAAGCCGCCGAGACAGGCGTCGCCATCTCGTCGCTGGCCATGGGATTCCTCAACAACGCCCCTCTCGCCGAAGACGCACGCGGTCCCGCGTGGCTCGAGCAGACCATCGATGCCGCCGAAGACCTCGACGTGAAGGTCCTACTCCTGGCCTTCTTCGGCAAGGGTGATCTGCGCAAGAAACGGAAACTCAAAGAGAGCGCCGTCGACGTTGTGGTCGAGCGCCTCAAAGAGGCCGCGCCGAGAGCCGAAAAGGCCGGCGTGATTCTAGGACTCGAGAACACACTGTCGGGCGAGCAGAACCTCGCCATTCTCGACCGCGTCCAGAGCGACGCCGTCCGCGTCTACTACGACA
Source organism: Nitrospiraceae bacterium (assembly GCA_011682535.1). Classification (GTDB taxonomy): domain Bacteria; phylum Hydrogenedentota; class Hydrogenedentia; order Hydrogenedentales; family SLHB01; genus JAACEL01. The sequence continues at coordinate 5,534 of JAACEL010000266.1, forward strand.
TCGGCAACTCCACCTACAACCGGTACGATGTCCCAGCCGAAATCCGCGCGCTGGGCGACCGTATCTGCCAGATCCACATCAAAGACGGACGCCACTTCCTGGGCGAGGGCCGCGTCGACATGCAGGCCGTCGCCGACGCCATTGCCGAGGCCGGCTATGAAGGCTGGCTCGTGCTCGAGACCAGCCTGCCCACCAAGGACCGCGACGCCGACTTCATGAAGAACGCCGCCTTCCTCCGCAACCTCTTGGGTCTGGCATAGGAGCACGATGAAACTACGAGCCAGCGCCAGCGGAATCGCCGCTGTCCTCCTCCTCGTCTGGCTGCTGTGGCCATCGCCCGCCCTGCCTCTCCAATTCGATAGCGCCGCTATCGCTGCCGCCGAGACCCGTATGTGGAAGGCCTACTACGGCAAGGAGCCGAAGGAACTCTTCAGCGAACTCACCACCACCTTGCAGGAGCAATTCGGGCTATCCGGCTGGCGCTCCAAACAGGTGGCCGTGCATCTCGCCACCGGCGCCAGCCAGTTCTCCGGCATACGCGAGAGTTACGAAACCGTCCTCCCCGACATCGAGAAGGCCTACGCCATAATCAAGAAGTGCACCGGCGCCGACTACGATCCCGCGGAAGCGGCGCACGCCGACGGAAAATAGCGTCGAACAAGTTGGCCAACGCGTCGCCTATCTCTACGAAGTCCTCTACGGCGAGACCAATCCCTACATCGAACGCGCCGGCTACCTGCGCGCCCAAGCCGCCCGAGTACGCGCCAGAACCTCCAATTGGCCCCAAGTCCAGCAGATCCTCGAAGAGTCCTACGCCGAACTCCTCCTGGGACTCGAAGGAGTGGAGGACAAATAGCACACACCCATGAGGCGCCACTGAGAACCCCCGAACGCCGGGTGGCGTATTGTGGCGCGCCCGAAGTACCCGGGCAAGCGGCGATTACGGCAACACAAGGTTGCTCAACCACGCTGACACCAGATGGGTGAGCGTCGTGCTTGGTCCAATAGCGAGGCTGAGCTTGCCCCGCGCGCCACGGCGGAGTTAACCGGATGCGGGAGAACTTGACCCCTTGATATTTTTTGACCTTTGGTCTATTCTCTCTTCATGGCTACCTTGACTCGGAAGAAACGTGAGATCCAGGAGCGCGACGGGCTCATACTGAAGGCGGCCCGCGCGATGCTCCTCGAAATCGGGTATCACGGGTTGACAATGGCGCGCATCGCCACCGTCATTGACTCCTCCAAGGGAACCATTTACCAGCATTTCCCGTGCAAAGAAGACATCATCGTCGCGCTCGCGATCCAGAGCATGGAGAAACAGCGTGAGATGGTCGAACGAGCCGCCACCTTTCGCGGACGGCCGCGTGAACGCATGCTGGCGGTGGGAGAGGCGACTGCCTTATTCGCCCGGCTCTACGTTGACGACGCCCGCATCTTCCAGATTATGACGGGCGAAGCCATCATGCAGAAGGCCTCCCCCGATACCCTCTGGCGCCTCAAAGTATCGGGCCACAACACCGCCAACATCATGCTGGGGATCGTCCGCGACGCCATCGTTCAGGGCGATGTCGAACTCGAC
>JAACEL010000267.1 GCA_011682535.1 Nitrospiraceae bacterium
AGGGCGCCGTCGACTATCTGGGCAAGCCGTTCGACAAAGACGAACTGCTGGTCGTGGTCGACAAGGCCGTCGAGCACGCCGACCTGCGCCGCCAGAACCGCCAGTTGCGCGAGCTGGTCAGCGACGCCGCCGCCTTGGGCAATATCATCGGCCAAGCCGCCGGCATGCAGCGGGTCTTCGACATTACCCGGCGCGCCGTCCATGTCAACAGCACCGTCCTCATTCAAGGCGAATCCGGCACCGGCAAGGAACTCATCGCCCGCCACATTCACTTCGCCGGCCCGCGGGCCCAGAAGCCCTTCATCGTCATGAACTGCGCCGCCATCCCCGAAAGCCTGGTCGAGAGCGAACTGTTCGGCCACGAAAAAGGGGCGTTCACCGGCGCCGATGTGAGCCGTTCGGGCAAGTTCGAGGCCGCCGACGGCGGCACACTGTTCCTCGACGAGATCGGCGACATGCAACTGGAGAGCCAGGCCAAACTGCTGCGCGTGCTGCAGGATGGCATCGTCGAGCGCGTCGGCGCGTCGGAGACGCGCAAGGTCGACGTCCGCGTCATCGTGGCCACCAACCGCGAGTTGGAGAAGCGTATCGCCGAAGGCACTTTTCGTCAAGACCTCTACTACCGGCTCGACGTCATCCGCATCGATCTACCCCCCCTGCGCGGCCGGATCCAGGATCTGCCCCTGCTGGTGGCCCACTTCCGGGAGAAACTCGCCGCCAAACTCGGCAAACCCGTGCCCGCTATCGCCAGCGACGTCATCGACGCCATGGGCCGCTACCGCTGGCCCGGCAACGTGCGCGAACTCGAGAACGCACTCGAGCAGACCTTTATCCTTTGCGACGCCGCCACTATCACCGTCGACGACCTCCCCGAGAAACTTCGCCAACCCCGTCCCGCGCCCAGCGCCATGAGTCTGCCGCCCGGCGGCGTGGTGCTCGAAGACCTCGAACAGGATCTCATCCGGCAGGCACTCGAACGCTCGGGCGGGCGAGTCAAGGAAGCGGCCGAACTGTTGGGGCTGTCCTACAAGACACTCCAATACCGCCTGAAAAAGCACGATATCGACCGGCACGCGCCGGGGGAGTGATCAACCCAGCACGCCCCGCAGGTAGTACCCCGCCGCGAAGCAGCCCGCGCCGAACAGCAGTGTGACCAGCGTCCAAAGTACCTTCTTGCCGTGTTTGCGGAAGAAGGCTGCCGTATGCAAGGTGACGAAGTGGATGGGGCCGGGGCTGACGTGCGCGGCGATCACGGTGATGTTGTCGCGTCCGCCGTGGTCGTTGGCCAACTCGACCAGCCGGTGGGCGACTTCCGCCGACGTGGCCCGCCTCCGGAACTCGTCCCGGATCTCCGTGTCCTTGACCATGTTGACGAGGCCGTCGGTGCACAACAGCAGCCTGTCGCCCTGCACGATGTGCCACATGTACGTGTCGACGGTCACCTCCGGATGCGTGCCGATGCACCGCGTCACGATGTTCTTGCGCGAATCCGATTCGGCCTCCGCCTTCGACATCAGGCCCAGCTTGACCTGTTCGTCCACCCACGAGTGATCCTCGGTGCGTTCGAGGATCGCCCCGTCCCGGATGTGGTAGCAGCGCGAGTCGCCCACATTGGCGATGTAGGCCTTCTTGGGCGTCACCAGCACCGCCAGCAACGTCGTGCCCATTGGCCGGCCCTTCTTCACCAGGTCGCGGTTGGTCTTATGCACGCTGTTATTGGCCTTGACGAGCCAGCCCTTCAACAACTCCAGCATCTCCTTGTCGTACTCATCGGGCTCCTCCGTGTCCGGGGCGGCGTCTTTGGTGGCGTCCTTGAGCACCGACACCGCCAGCTTGCTGGCGATCTGCCCGCCTACGTGTCCGCCCAAGCCGTCCGCCACGCACAGTAGCGCCCCCTCGCTGAACAGTTGAAGTCCCGGCGTTCCCTCACGAAAGACGCCGTAATAGTCTTCGTTGTTTTTCTTGCGCTTGCCGATGTCGGTCTGCGCGGCGATGTCCATCCGCATACTGGGCGCCCCTCTAGATCCAACACGAAAGTACCAGAAACCCCCCGGCGCAGGCAACCTGCCGCCTTGCGTCCGTGATGCCCGAAGACCTCGCCTATCCCCCCCCCGAACACCGCGCGCCACCATACGTCACCCCGCGTTCGGGCACCGCCATTTTGGCGGCTGTATGGAGGGCCATGGGCAGGAGATCGAGAACGTTCATCGATCCTTATCTATTGACTTTGTTCCGGGATATTGGGCCACCGCTGTGTGAACCCGATCCGATCGAGAATCCATTCAAATTCGCGCCGTTCCACCTCGCTCATGGGAGGGCCGGGCACTGGGGGAATCACCGCGGGGCAATCCAACACGCCGCGGCGGTGCAGCATGCCCTTGAGCAGTTCCTTGGAGTGCGCCATGTAGAATCCCAGGTAGGGCAGCACCTTTTCAAAGTAGATGAGGGCGGCCTGGCCCTCGCGTCCTTCGAGGTAGTTGCCGACCACGGCGGCGTGGAAATCGAGGGCTTCGGTGCCGGTCATGAAGGCCGTGACGCCCAGGCGCAGCATGTGGATCATGTGCATGCCCGCCGCGCCGCCGATGACGGGCATCTCACCCCCGCCCAGTTCGAGCAAAGCGGCCGTCTTGGCGACAAAGTCCGAGCCTTCCGCCTTCACATAGGCCACATGTTCGATGTCGCGGTACATCCGATGGAGGAGATCGGCGGTCAGCACGGCGGAGCTATGTCCGGCGTCCTGCACGATGATGGGTAGCGCCGACGCGTCGGACAGGGCCTGATAATAGTCGAAGGCGTTGCCGGCGTTGGGCGGTGTTCGGAAAGGCAACGTGGCCATAAGCAGGTCGGCGCCAAGGACTTCAGCCTCTTCCGCGTAGGCCACGGCCGCATGCCGCCCTTCCGCGGTCACGCCGATGAAAACGGGCACGCGCCCCCCTACCTCCTCGACGATGAGTTCGATCAGGCGGCGGCGTTGGGGATCGGATATCTTGTGATATTCGGACGCGAACCCGAAGTGTCCGATCGCCACGGCGCCGCACTGCAGGCAATACTGCACCACGCGCCGCTGGCTGGTTTCATCGAGTTCGCCGCTGGGCGTGATCGCCGTGGGCATGATGGGCATCATGCCGCGGAACGGCACGTGCCGGGAATCGCCCGTATTCATATTGCTCCCTCCGCGCTGTGGCGCTTGGCCTCGCCCACCGGCACTCGACCGGTACGCGCCTTGCCCGCTTCATCTTACACGCCAGACGGGGGCCGACGCACGCCTGGACCGCTACCCTCAGCGATCCGCGGGGCTGACCTCGCGTTGGAGCATCTTCCAGCCGCGTTCGGGCATGAGTTCGACGACAACAAGGTACTTGTAGCGCGTCACGTTCTCCTCTTCGTCGGCGATCGCGACAATACCGGTGTATTTGTAGTAGCCGCGATGGCCTTCGTGCTGGGTGTTGAGCCAGGCGACATCAAGAATGCCGCCGTCGTCGATCACTTGGAACACGAACCGCTGCACCGCGTTGAAGGCGCTGCTGCGTTCACGCAACTCGTCGGCCTCGCGGGTGTTGCGGATGCGCCCCATTTCTTCGAGAGACGCGCCTGTGGGTGAGAGATCCTGCAACGCAAACAAGACCAGCATGGCGATTCCCGCTACGATGATTCCGCCGCCGATCAGGATGGTCTTCAACCGAAACGCTACGCGATCGGCTGAGGGGGGAATGCCGGGTTGACTCATGACCGGGCCTCCGGTTTCTCGGTTCTCGCCGCGCGACGTAGCATTCCGAACCATACACTGTAAGCAACGGCGGCGAAAAATCCGCTGGCGGCCGCGCTGATCGCGAGAAACAGCGGAGTGGACATCGGGAGGGCCTCTTGACGTCCGCGGCTCAGGAGGATCGTGGCGCATGCGGTCCCCGCAGCCGTCAAGAGCGCGGCCCCCGCGTGCTTCCAGGGCAGTATGCGACGATGGATGCCATCGCCCGCACCGGCGTCTCGGAGGGCACGGCTGACGGCCCACGCGCCCGCGATGGCTGCAACGGTGTAGGAGAAGGCAAAGGCCATCGACACGCCGAGCAAGCCTAAGCGCGGCACGAGAACCACACAGAGTAGCACGTTGACAACAACGCGCAAGGCGATGATGTGCAGGGCGCGCCAGTGGCGTTTGAGCGCGAAGAGGCTGCGGTAGGCGAAGGTTTCGAGCGCCCAGGGTGCGACGGCGAGGGCGTGGCCGATGAGGCTGGCGCTGGTGGCTTCGGCGGCTTGTGCGTCGAAGCGGCCGTGTTGGAGAACGAGTTCGACGAGGTCACGGCGCACGAGCGCGATCCATACGCCGACGGGGATCAGGATGAGGACGAGCAGGCGGTTCACGGTGACGTACGCAGTGCGAAAGGTACGCATGTCGCCCTGGGCCGCGAGCCGCGCGGAGAAGGGAAATAGGGCGCTAAGCAGAATGAGGTCGAGCATGCTGACGGGGATCTGAGCGATGTTGTAGCTGTAGATCATGCAGGAGATGGCGCCCTTGCCGACGAACGACGCGGCTCCGTTCATGAAGAGGGCATTCAGTTGCTGCATGGCATTGACGGCAACCAACGGTACGATCAGTCCCCCCATCTCGGCGAAGTGGGGGGCGGCGCGCGCGGGACGCAGGGGGGCCAGATCATTCCGTGCGGCGAACACTTGCAGGGCGCATAGCAACGCGAAGGCCGCGGGCAGCGCGGCCGCGACCGGCCAGATGTCCCATTCGATTGGCGCGAACAACAGGGCGGCAATCATGGTGGCATGCATGACGAACGCATCGAGCGACGCGAGGAAGTAGCGGCCCCGGCACACGTTGAGCGACTTGAGTAGCGAGGCCGGTATCGCGCCGAGTACGGCGAGGCTCATCAGGCGGCACAGCGACGTGGCCAGGCGGATGGTGTCGGGCGAACTGCCGGGGCCAAGCACGCGCAGCACGGCGGGCGCCGCAAAGGCGAGTCCGGCGGCAGCCAGGATCGCGAGCGCGAAACAATAGTAGGACAAGGCGCCGAGGAAGCGTTGGGCGGCGCGGCTGGAGGCGTCCTGACGGCGGTACATCGGGACGAAGGAATTGTAGAGCAGACTGTCGACGATGAGGTAGGCGCCGATGGGGATGCTCTTGGCCAGCAGGTAGGCGTCGGTGGACACCCCCGCGCCGAGTTTGTGCGCGACGAGTATGGCGGCGACGGCCTGGAAGAGTTTCGAGAGCACCCCGATCACGGCGATGAGCGCGATGGGCCGGATCAAGGACTCGTACCAGCGGGCGGCCTTCATACGGCATCGTCCTCGAACGCGAGGGCATAGCCGCTTAGCCACAACACAGGCCCCGCGATCACGGTGATGCTGAAACAGATGGCCGCCATGCTCTGCACGGCGACGCCGGCCAGTCCGGCCAGCACGCCGAGACACAACGCACGCCGCACGCCGCCGCGCTGAGCCCGCTGCCAGAGGGCGCGGGCGAGCCACAGGAGCCACGCGACGAACAGCGCAAGACCCGCGAGCCCGGTTTCGGCGAGCAGCATGATGTAGTGGTTGTCGTAGGCGGAGCGGTGGCGCGCGCCGAGACCAATTCCGAGAACGGGGTAGTGTGTGACGGTCGAGACCGCGCTCTTCCAATGCAGCAGGCGGTCGTGCATGGAACTTCCGGGGGCGGTCAGTTCACGCCACACCTCCGTGGGCACGAGTAGCAGACCGAAGACACCCAGTGCAACGGCCACGGGCGTCCAGCGGGGAAAGCGCAGACACACGAGTGTGCCCAGTGCAACGGTCAGGGCAACGGCCGCTTCGCGGGAGCGCGTGCCGGCGAGTCCCGCGCAGCAGGCGCCCGCCAGACACAGGCCCAGGACGCGCCACCGGCGCTGCGTCGCCAAAGCAATGCCGACGGGTACGGCGAAAGCGAGCAGGCCGGCGACGTGGTTGGCCTGGCGGCTGAACAGGTCGCGCTCGAAGGTGCGGTAGACTTGCCAGTCCACGGTGAAGAGGGGGAAGAACTGCTCCGTGACACCGTAGGCGGCCGCGGCGATGACGACCAGCGCCCATGCGTACAGTCCCCAGCGGCCCACGCGCGGGCCGCTGGAGTACGCCGCGACAAAGACGAGACTGAGCCCGGCGATCTGGAGGAAATAGAGGAGCGCGAGATCGGCCGAGGGCAGTGTGTCGCGTGCAACACCGACAAGGATGCTGAGGGCACAAGCCGTGAGGAACAGGACCAGCGGGACATAGGTAGGGTGACCGCGAAAAGGGACCGGGAAGCGCCACATCGAACGCAACAGAATGCCGGCCAGCAGGGCGTGGTCGAGGCGAGCAAATAGCGGCTCCCCGGCGAGTTCAACCAGATAGATGCGCGGAACCCAGATGAGGGCCAACGGCAGCGCCAACACGGCGGCAGCGGGCCGGTAGAACGCGAACAGGCCGGCAGCGGCCAGCAAGGCCAGCGAAAGCAGGGTTCCGGGAGGCAACTCGATGGCGAGCGCCACGGCAGCCGCAGCCAGCAACCACCACAGAAAACGGGTGCGTACCATGAGCGGTAGCAAGCGGGAGCCATCGCAGGCCGCAATGGACGGCTCGGGGGTGCGCCAGAAACGTATCAGACAGGATCCGGACGCCAGGCGTTCGAGACCGCGGCAGACGAGGCTATGCGATGCGGCATCCATGGCGCTCAGTTCTTTTCGGGGACGCGCACGGCTCGCACGACGCCGTCGATGAAACACGTTTCCGTTTCTACGCGCAGCTTGCGGCCGGGGATGAGGCGCGCGTTGTCGAACACAAGCCGCCCGCCACTCTCGCGCGACGCACGCACGCGCGCATGCACGATCAGTCCGCCCGCGTCCTGGTCGCGCTCGCATGAGACGATTTCGATGATGGGATCGCCCGAACGAGCGTCGCGCTGGATGAGTCCCGGCGTAACGATCGACTGCATCCAGACGTTCTCAGGAGGCAGCCGCAACTCGACATCCACCCAGACGATGATGGAGGAAAGCGGGTAGGGGCTGCGCACATCGCGCGCGCTGCTCAAGCGCAGGTAGGCGACAACGACTATGAGACACACAACAACGACCACGAACAGGTCGATGACGTTGACGATGGAGAAGAGCCGGCC